>JAUNBU010000007.1:13926-29077 GCA_030526925.1 Bacillota bacterium
AAATCTTTCAGAACCGTTATATTTGAGAAAGATTGTGGAAAGATTCTTTTGATATGATGCAGGAAATGGTGTTTTAGCCGCCGAGGCGGCAAGATACCCAGCAAACCACAATAACGGGAGGAAAGAACCATGGAGATTTTGAAAACGCAGCAATTAAAAAAATACTACGGCAGCGGAGAGAGCCTGGTGAAAGCTTTAGACGGCGTAGACCTTTCCATAGAGCAAGGGACATTTACCGCCATCGTAGGAACCAGCGGCAGCGGTAAATCCACGCTGCTCAACATGCTGGGCGGTCTTGACAGACCCACGTCGGGCAGCGTAGAGGTGGACGGCAAGGACATCTTTTCCCTGAAGGACGAAGCCCTGACTATATTCAGGAGAAGGAAGATTGGATTCGTGTTCCAGGCCTTCAATCTGGTGCCGGTTTTGAGCGTCTACGAAAATATAGTTTTGCCCATTCAGCTGGACGGAGACGAGGTAGACACCAACCACGTGAATGAAATCATCAGGACGTTGGGCTTGCAGGAAAAGGTGAACAGTATGCCCAGCCAGCTTTCCGGCGGGCAGCAGCAGAGAGTAGCCATCGCTAGGGCTCTTGCAACCAAGCCTGCCATCGTGCTGGCAGACGAGCCGACGGGCAACCTGGATTCCAAGACCAGCCAGGACGTGCTCAGCCTGCTGAAGGTGACGGGACAGAAATTCAATCAGACCATCGTCATGATCACCCACAACGAAAGCATCGCTCAGATGGCGGATCGAATCGTCAGGATAGAAGACGGCAGATTGAGAAAGGGCGGTGAGCAGGATGCGTAAGGTCAGCAACAGGAAAGCCATCGGCCACCTTTCCAACAGCATCCTGAAGGCGGATAGAAAGAAAAACGGCATCGTAATTCTCGCCATCATGCTGACCTGCATTCTCTTTACAGCGCTGTTTTCCGTGGGCGGCACCATGATCAACAGCATGCAGGAAAGCACCATGCGCCAGGTGGGCGGCAGTGCCATGGCGGGATTTAAATTCATTCAGCCGGAGGATTACGAAAAGCTGTCGGCTGATTCGGAGGTCAAGGATCCCAGCTACAGGATATTAGTGGGGACGGTGGCGAATCCTGAGATGAGCAAGCTCTATGCGGAGGTCAACTACGCCCAGGACGAAAACGCCGATAACATGTTCAGCTATCCAGAGAAAGGGCACATGCCTGAGGAAAGGCTGGAGGTTGCTCTCAGCACGGTGATCCTGGATGAAATGGGGATACCCCATAAGCTGGGGGAAAAGATACCTTTGGATATCGACATAGATGGAGAAATCGTAAACGAAACCTTTACATTATGCGGCTACTGGGAAGGGGACCCGATCGCCCCGGCACAGCAATGCTGGGTATCAAGGGAATACTGCGATGAAGTGGCTCCCACGCCGGACGTGTCCTATTACGACGAGCCCATGAGGGCGTATGCCGGCTACTGGATGATGGACTTTAACTACAGCAACAGCTGGAATATCGAGGAGAAGACCATCGCAGTGCTGGAACGGAACGGTTACGACAGCCAGGTGATGGGATACGGCGTCAACTGGGCGTATGCTACCAGCACGGTTGACCCTCAGACTTTGACGTTGGTCATCACGCTGCTGTTGATCATTCTGGCATCCGGTTATCTGATCATCTATAATGTGTTTTACATCAGCGTGTCCAAGGATCTGCGAAATTACGGGCTGCTGAAAACCATCGGGACTACGGGACGCCAGCTGAAGCGGCTGGTGAGATTGCAGGCATATAAGCTTTCGCTCATCGGCATTCCGGCAGGGCTGATTCTGGGGACGGTGATTTCCAGGCTCATAGTACCGGAGATCATCAAAAACTTCGACATGGGAGACTTGGTGTTTTCCTTCAATCCGCTGATATATCTGTTGGCGGCGGCATTTTCTTTCGTCACAGTGTTCTTGAGCTGCGGGAAGCCTTGCAGGCTGGCGGCGAAGGTCTCTCCTATGGAAGCTATCAACTATACGGATTCAAATCAAGGGGCAGCCAAAAGCGCTACGGGAAGGCGTAAGCAAAAACGACAGAAAAAGCAGAAGAAAGCCCGCAGGGTCAGCCCTTTTTCCATGGCGAGAGCCAACCTGGGACGGACGCGCCGGAAGGTGGTCGTGGTAGTCCTTTCCCTGTCCCTGAGCATGATCCTGCTCAATGCCACCTATTCGATCATCAGCGGACTGGATGCTGATAAATACGTAGGACGATCCATTATAGGAGATTTTTCTGTGACCGATGCGTCGGTGGAAAATGCGTCGTCGCAGTATTTGGAGATGGCGGGAGTGACGGCAGAGGATCAGCAGGCGCTCGCTGCTCTGGACGGTGTGCAGCAGGTATCCAATATATACTGTGGCAACATCGATTTGGTGTTGGATGAAGCGGGTTATGAGAGGGTCATGGATATCGTCGATGTAAATAGGGAGAAATTTGAGAAATATCCCGGTGAAGCGGACCATGTTGAGGAAACCGGTTCTCTGGGAAGTCAGCTTTACGGCATGGACCGATGGGCGATGGAAAAGCTGGAGGTGTTCAAAGGGTCCATCGACTGGGAGAAGTTTTCTCAGGGGAATTATGTGATACTGGATGCCTATGATTCGGATGAGGATAACAAGGACCCGGCGGCGGATATGTACTATGATGTGGGCGATACGGTGAGTCTGGAGCTGGCTGATGGAAGTGTTAAAGAATATGAAGTGATGGCTCTTGCCAATGTGCCTAGAGCTATGGATCTCGGACGTTATGCCATGCTTGGTGCTGTGGCTGTATTGCCGACGGATGAATTTCTCGCCCATGCCGAGAATGACGGGGCGCTAAGAACCATCCTCAACGTGGAGCCGGATAAGATGGACTCGGTGGAGCAGAGCCTGGAAAGCTATACGGAAGGCGTGAATGACAGCCTGACCTACAGCTCCAGACAGGTTTATCTTGATGAGTTTCGGGGATTTACCAGGATGTTTACGGTAGTTGGCAGCGCTCTCAGCGTGATCCTGGCGGTCATCGGGATTCTCAACTTCATCAACGTGATCATCACCGGGATACTGGCGCGAAAGCAGGAGTTTGCCATGCTGCAGGCTGTGGGCATGACGGGTCGCCAGCTTAAGGATACGTTGATTTGGGAGGGCATGATCTATGCCGGGGCGACCATCCTGTTTGCAGTTACTTTTGGCAGCCTGCTGTGCAGTATTGTTGTAGAGGCGCTGGCAGGGCAGATATGGTTTTTCCAGTATCACTTTACCGTGCTGCCGATCCTGATGTGTATACCGGCTGTAGCGGTGCTCACCTGGCTGATCCCGACCCTGGCGTATCGCAGCATGAGGAAGGAAACCGTCGTGGAAAGGCTGCGGGTTACCGGCTAGGTGCGGACTGTTGTTGACAGGCAGAACTGGCGGACATAAAATAGCAGTATGGAAAAGGCAATTTACTCTGGCAGAGCTGGCGATGCCGCAGGATATCCGCTCTACGGAGTATAGGCTTCCCGCAGAGCTACGGTCCGGCTCTACGGAGCGTTGATTGGCAAAAGGCTTGCTACCTGCTAAACTGTTCCTTGTGAAAAGGAGGCAAAGAACATGGACTACGAAAAAACGGGGGCGCTGATCCGCGCTCTGCGGACCGAGAAGGGGCTGACCCAAAAGCAGCTGGCAGATCAGCTGTATATCAGCGACAAAGCTGTTTCCAAATGGGAACGGGGACAGGGCTGCCCTGACGTATCATTGCTTCCTCAGTTATCGGAACTGTTGGGCGTCAACCTGGAGGAACTGCTTTCAGGAAATCTGGACGCCAGAGAGTTGGTAGGAGGCAATATGAAGAAACTGAAATTTTACGTCTGTCCTGACTGCGGCAACCTGATCACTACAACGGCAGAAGCGTCCGTTTCCTGCTGCGGCAAGAAGCTTCAGCCCCTGGAACCGCGAAAGGCTGAGAAAGAGGAACAGCTGTCGGTGGAAAAAATCGAAAGCGAGTATTTTGTTTCTTCGGACCATCCTATGGTCAAGGAACACTACATCACTTTTGTGGCGCTGCTGACAGGCGACAGCATCATTCTCAACAAGCAATACCCCGAATGGGATCTGCAGACCAGGCTCCCGGGGCAGCGACACGGACAGCTGCTATGGTACTGCAAAGAGCACGGGCTCCGGTATCAGCTTGTTTAAGGGGTGCCCAAAGGAACACAGATCGCAGACCGGCGCAGCCGGATGAGTCATCAGTGTATTCCTGCGCCGCGTCTATGATCAACGCAGACTGCAGACCGCAGCCCGGCGCAGCTGGATGCACTCGGATAAAAACCGCCTGGCAAATCTGCCACGCACGCTTAGGAGGCCGTGATATTTATGCAGCAAAAATTAAAAGGTGAAATATTGCTACTGCTGGCAGCCTTGATATGGGGCTCTGCTTTTATCTTTCAGAAGATGGGTATGGACTATATCGGGCCATTTACTTTTGGGTTTTTCAGGTTTACTCTGGGCGCGCTGGCGTTGATACCGGTGATACTGATTTTTGATAGGCTTCGGGAGCGTACAAGGGAAAAGTCTGGTTCTGACGAAACCGCAAAGTACAGCTTCAAAAACAAAGAACTGCTTATTGGCGGACTGCTGACAGGCTTGGCCTGTTTCGTCGCATCATCCTTCCAGCAGGTAGGTATCGTCTACACGACAGCAGGCAAGGCAGGATTTATCTCATCCCTTTACATAGTGCTGGTTCCCATCTGTCTGATTTTCTTCAGGAAAAAGGTCAGCTTCATTACCTGGATCGCCATTGCAGTGGGAGCTTTCGGGCTTTATCTGCTCTGCATTACCGAAAACTTTACCATTTCGCTGGGGGACGGTCTTGTGGTGTGCTGCGCTCTGTTTTATGCGTTGCAGATCATTTTTATAGACATTTATGTGGACCGGACCGATCCTGCGAAGCTGGCTTTTCTGGAATTTATGGTGACGGGTATATTGTCAGGTGTCGCTATGCTTCTCTTTGAGACTGTGGAACTGCAGGCGGTGCTGGATTGCGTCGTACCCATTCTATATACAGCCGTCTTCGAAGTCAGCATCGCGTTTACGCTTGGTATCTTCGGACAACAGTACACACCGCCGACCATAGCAGCGATTCTGATGAGCCTGGAGTCGGTTTTCGCCGTGCTGTGTGGTATGCTTTTTCTGGGAGAAGTCATGTCCGGAAGGGAAATCATGGGGTGCGTGGTCATGTTTGCAGCGGTACTGATTTCCCAGCTGCATACAGAAGCAAAGGCTGATTCGAAGAGAGAATAACACCTGGACTGCGCCCTCTTTCCATAAAAAACCGGACTTTTCGCATACTGCGCCCTTGATTTTGCCAAACTAATACCAAACGATTCAGGAGGTATTAGGAAATGAAGGGATATGGAATGCTCAAAATCGGGTCCACAGGCTGGCTGGAAAAGGACGTGCCTGGGTGCGGTCCCATGGATGCCATCGTGGAGCCCATTGCGCTGGCGCCTTGCACGTCGGACATCCACACGGTATGGGAAGGTGCGCTGGGTGACCGGCACGATATGATCCTGGGCCATGAAGCGGTAGGAAAGGTTGCGGAGGTGGGCAGCCTTGTAAAGGATTTTCAAAAAGGAGATAAGGTCATCGTCCCTGCTATCACGCCAGACTGGAATTCCGTCGAGGCACAGCAGGGATTTTCCATGCACTCAGGCGGTATGCTTTCGGGGTGGAAATTCTCCAATTTCAAGGACGGCGTTTTCGCAGAATATTTTCACGTCAACGATGCAGACGGCAATCTGGCAAAGCTGCCGGAGGGCATGGACCCGGCGGCTGCCTGTATGCTGTCGGATATGGTCCCCACCGGATTTCACGGAGCAGAGCTGGCGGAGGTGGCATACGGTGATGATGTGTGCGTGATCGGTATCGGGCCTGTTGGTCTCATGTCAGTGGCAGGAACGGCGCTTCGCGGTGCAGCACGCATTTTAGCGGTGGGCTCCAGACCTAAATGTGTTGAGGTGGCAAGGGAATACGGCGCGACCGACATCATAAATTACAAAGAAGGTGACATCGTGGAGCAGGTGATGGAGCTGACCTGCGGCAAGGGCGTGGACAAGGTGATCATCGCCGGCGGCGACGGGGAGACATTCCTGGATGCGGTCAAAATGATGAAGCCGGGCGGCAGGATCGGCAACGTCAACTATCTGGGCCAGGGAGATTTCATCAAGCTGCCGCGAGTGGAATGGGGCAGCGGCATGGGGCACAAGACCATCGCAGGAGGGCTGATGCCGGGCGGCAGGCTGCGCATGGAAAAGCTGGCGTCCCTCATTCATCTAGGCAAGCTGGACACCAAAAAGCTGGTAACTCGCACCTTCCAAGGCTTCGACAAAATAGAGGAAGCGCTGATGCTGATGAAAGAAAAGCCAAAAGAGTTGATTAAGCCGGTGGTTTTGATGTAAAATAGAGCCTGTCGAGAGGAATGCCGGAGACGAGAGCGGTTCTTTGGCGAAAACAGCAGAAGCAGGAGCGACAGGTATGGAATCAGGACGGATAATCAGAGATTTTAGATATGGAAAGAAGGGCATATGCAAAGGCAGGGGCAGCGGTCAAAGCAAAGGAGCTTTGCTGCTGCTGGCAGTTGTGTTTGCTCTTTTGCTTTTTTTGTCTTCCTGCTCGGCTTCGGGCTCGTCCGGCGGAAGCGACGGAGCGTCTTTGCCTGCCGATGAAAATCTGACCGCATACTTTCTCGATGTGGGTCAGGCGGATGCGACGCTGCTGGTTTCTCAGGGCGAAGCCATGCTGGTGGATGCAGGCAATCAAGATGATGCCGCCTTCATCACAGGCTATTTGCAGGAGCTGGGCATCACAGAGCTGAAATACATAGTTTTCACCCATCCCCATGAAGACCATATCGGATCGGGGGAAGCGGTGATTTCACAGTTTGACGTAGAGAAGATATACATGCTGGACGAATACGATGAAGGCATCGAAGGAAGCCTGAAGGCAGCCATCGACGCCAAAGACCTTTCCACGGAAGCCCCTACGCCCGGCGATACGGCTCAGCTGGGGGAGTGCCGCATTGAATTTCTGGGACCGGTGGAGGAGTACAGCGATACCAACGACGACTCCATTTGCCTGAAAATAAGCCACGGAGAAAACAGCATGCTGTTTACGGGAGACGCGGGCAGCGGTCCGGAGCGGGATATGATCGAAGCCGGTTTTGACCTGGAGGCGGACCTGCTGCAGGCGGGGCACCATGGCAGCAGCACATCCAATAGCTATTACTTTTTGCGGGAGAGCAACCCTCGCTATGTGGTGATTTCCTGCGGAGAAAACAACATGTACGGACATCCCCACGAGGAAGCCCTGAGCCGTTTTAACGACCTGGGGGCAGAGGTTTTCCGCACTGATGAGCAGGGGACCATCATCGCCGTGGATGATGGGCAGACCATCACCTTCAACTGCCAAGGAAAGAAGTCGGATCGCGTCTATAACGAAACCTACGAAGACGCCGCCTACATCGGCAATCTCAACAGCAAGAAATACCATCTGCCGACCTGCGGCGGACTGCCGAAGGAAGAAAACAGGATATACTTTGCAACAATAGAGGCGGCAAAGGACGCAGGCTATGAGCCGTGCGGCAACTGCCACCCCGACCAGTAGATATAGATATGGTGAAGCTATAGGAGCAGGAGTGATCTATGAAGTTTACCGTTGAAGAAATCCCAAGAAAGCAGGAGGAAGAGCTGATTTTCCGCTGCCACGAAATGAACGATGAGACTCTTGAAACCATCCGCAGGATCAAAAGCGTGACGGTATCACAGGACGGTCTCATCGGCTACGAAAAGGAAAAAATCTACAAGGTGCCGCCCGGCAGCATTTTCTATGTGGAGTCGGTGGACAACCATGTGTTTTTGTATACGGAAAACCGTTGCTTCGAGTCCAGGCTGAAGCTCTATGAGATCGAGGAAAAGCTGAAGGAAACAAAATTCTTCAGGGCGTCCAAATCCCTGATTTTAAACCTGGCAAAGATCGCTTACGTTTCGCCTGCCATGAACGGGCGCTTTGAAGCGGTGCTGACCAACGGCGAGAAGCAGATCGTCACCAGACAGTACGTTCCGGAACTGAAGAAACGACTGGGAATGTAGGAGGTGCAGGGATGAATTTTTCAGAAATAATAAGAAGCATGTTACAGATGTACGGTATCATCGTGACAGGGATCCTGGCGGCACTGCTGCTTGACAACCTGGCGGTGGGATATCCTCTTGTTTTGGACAGTACCAACGTAGCCCAGATTTTCCTGTTGGCGTTGCTTGGCACGCTTCCGACCTTTATATTTTACAGCAGCAGGGAGCTTTCCAAGAAGGCGCTGATGATCCGAAGCCTGATCCATATCATCGTGCTGGAAGTGCTGATGCTGGGAGCCATGTACCTGATGAGATGGTTCGATCCGGGCAACCTGCGGCTCATCGTCATGATTGCCGTCAGCGTACTTGTCATCTACCTGATCGTCCGCTTCGTTCAGTGGTTCATCGACAAAAAAGACGCCGATGAAATCAACCGACGTCTTAAGGAGTTTAAAGAGGAATAAAGGGCAGGCTATCGCTTGAACTCTACCATGTAGCTTCCCAGCACCTGTTGGCAGGGGATCGTTGCTGCGTTTTCTACTGTAAAGGCTTGCCTGGGGTATTCATGCTGCGGCTTGGTGGGAACGGCGGGTAGTGTTTTGCCTGTGCTGACGCCGTGCGCACCAGTATTTTCATCCTTATATTCAAAGTGCCATGCAAATTCACAGTCGCAAAATTCTTTGCTGGCGGTTACATTTTCCGGCAATCGTAATTTCGGATTCGCATCCAGAAAATAGCATCCATCGTTGTCCTTTTCTGCCGGGCAGGAGCCTTCTACGCCGACTCGTGTAAACCGTATCTTTAAAAAATCGCTTTCAAACGTGACCGTCTGTCCGTCTTCTGTAAATGGTACATCTTCCCAAAATCCAATGTTAAGCCAGCCCTTTTTGTCGTCCGTTTCGACGGCAGTGTTAAACTCAACATAGCCTGTTTTACCGTCTCGAATCTCGGCATTGATGCGGAGCACAGGGCGAAGGGATGTAAATCCTTTCGGCAAAATAGACCGCAGCCTGTCATGGTCCACACCATACGCCATCACAAATTGTATGATTTTCATATTTTCGTCTCCATGATCCCGATTCAACAACTATTTGCATTGTAGCATAAGTTACTGCCCTGCACAACAGAGGGCGGTTTATGATCTGCCATATCTCATATCCTGTGCCCGATGCGGGCTTTTTTACTGCGCCCATTTGCCGCATTTCGCCCGCTTCAAATGCATCTTACCGGGTCTGTTTTGCAGGATACCGTCATAAGGATTGTAAAAAGAATCACATCTGTTATCCTTGGGGCATGACAAAGAACGGCGCCTGAAGACATTTTGAAGGCGGCCTCAAAATCACGGCATAAAACAACTAAAAAGGAGTGAACCAGATGAACATCATAGAGATTTCCAACTTAAAAAAGAGCTTCAAGGATGTCCACGCAGTAGACGACATTACCTTTCGTGTAAAGGAAGGGGAGCTGTTTTCTTTCCTGGGGCTTAACGGAGCAGGCAAAAGCACCACTATTTCCATCATGTGCGGGCAGCTGGCAAAGGACCGGGGAACGGTCATCATCAACGGGCAGGACATAGACCGCCATCCCGACAAGATCAAAAAAGACATCGGCATCGTGTTCCAAAATTCCGTGCTGGATAAGGTGCTGACAGTCAAGGACAACCTGAAGTCCAGGGCAGCCCTTTACGGCATCAAGGGCAAAGCCTTCGAAAACAGGCTGGAAGAGCTGAATCGGCTGCTGGAACTGCAGGAACTGCTGAAACGCCCTGTAGGCAAGCTGTCCGGAGGACAAAGAAGACGTATAGATGTAGCGAGAGCTCTTTTACATGATCCGAAAATACTCATCCTCGACGAGCCGACCACCGGCCTTGACCCTAAATCCAGGCTCATGGTCTGGGGCGTGGTGGAGCAGCTGAGGAAGACCACCGGGCTGACCGTTTTCCTTACCACCCATTACATGGAGGAAGCGGCGGAATCGGACTACGTGGTGATCCTGGACAGCGGGCAGATCGCCGCCGAGGGGACGCCCAACGATTTAAAAAACCAATACGCCAGGGATTTCATCAAGCTGTACCGGACGGACGGTGAAGCATTGCGGAGCCGGTTCCTTTCCTACGAAAAGGAGAACGGATACTTAAAGATCCCTGTAGCAAATACTGAAGAAGCCAAGAAGCTGTTGCTTGAGAACCAGGACCTTTTCCATGACTTTGAGATCGTCAAGGGGAACATGGACGACGTATTTCTGGCAGCGACAGGCAAGAAACTGAAGGAGGCGTAAAAAAATGGCAGCACTTATCCAACTTGTAAAACGAAATTCCAAGATTTATTTTAAAGATAAAACGACTTTTTTGACATCCATGATTTCTCCCATGATTTTGTTTTTGCTCTTCGTCACATTCCTGAAAAGCACTTATGAAGGGAGCCTGGAGTCCATCATGCCGGAGGGTGTGACTGTGGAAAACGGGCTGATCGACGCTTTTACAGGATGCTGGTTTCTGTCGTCTATCCTGGGCGTCAGCTGCGTTACCATTGCATTTTGCTCCAACATCCTGATGGCGCAGGATAGGATAAGCGGCAGCATCGGGGATCTGACCGTAACGCCGGTGAAAAAATCCACCATCGCACTCAGCTATTTTCTTTCCAACGTCATCACTACCGCCATCGTGTGCTGGGCAGCGGTGATAATCGGTTTTTTCTATATCAGCTCTTCAGGATATACTTTCTCGGCGGCCGAGATCCAGCGCATCTTCCTGGATGTACTGCTGTGCGTTCTCTTCGGAGCGTCGCTGGCAGCATTGGTGGAAAATTTCATCAAGACCCAGGGCGGCATCAGTGCGGTAGCCAGTCTTGTCAGCGCGCTTTACGGTTTCGTTTGCGGGGCATACATGCCAATTTCCCAGTTTTCCGATTCAATACAGACGGTGATTTCATATTTGCCGGGAACATATACCATGGGCATTTTGCGAAACGACTACATGAGCGGTGTGCTGGAAGAGATGGAGCAGGACGTGCCGGAGGAACTGATGACGGTCATCAAGGATTCCTTCGACGTCAACATGTATGTGGGGGATACCCAGGTGGAAAGCGCACAGATGTATTTCATCGTAGGGGGAGCAATCGTCGTATTCTTGCTACTGTACGTGATTTTCAACATGTTGTCTGCAAAGAAAAAGGGCTGAAGCCATCCGGCCAGCCCTTTACAGATGATCGCTACAGCAGCAGGGTGCAATTGCCCCTGCTCTTTTTATGTGCGAGGCGAAATGAGCCCTAGCTCGTGTATTTTTAAGTTTTTTTGTATTCTGTTGCATTTGACACATAAATCTGGACTAAAATAGTATAATATAATACCAAACAAAGTCGGAATATTTCAAAAAGTCGATTACAAAATGATTTATACGTGATTCGTATAAGTAAGGAGGAAAGCCTATGTTATTTAAAACGACAGAGCAGCACGAAGCGTTCAGAGCGAAGATTCGCGAATTTGCAGAATCGGAAGTGAAGCCAATCGCATTCATGCTGGATAAAAACAACGAATTTCCCGAAGAAGCAGTGAAAAAGCTGGCAGAAATGAACATGATGGGACTGCCGTACCCGAAGGAATACGGCGGAGCCGGACTCGATGTGCTCACCTATGTCATCGCAGTTGAAGAGCTGGCAAGAGTAGACGGCGGCACAGGCGTCATTCTTTCCGCCCACGTATCGCTGGGGTCCTACCCTATCTTTGCATTCGGAACGGAAGAACAGAAGCAGAAATATCTGGTACCTCTTGCAAAGGGCGAGAAGCTGGGCGCTTTCGGGCTGACGGAGCCTAACGCAGGCAGCGACGCCGGCGGGACGGAGACCACGGCAGTTTTGCAGGGCGACTATTATCTGCTCAACGGCGGCAAAATCTTCATCACCAACGCTGACAAGGCGGACACTTACGTTGTCTTCGCCGTGACGACACCGGGAATCGGCACCAAGGGCATCAGCGCATTTATCGTGGAAAAGGGCTGGGAAGGCTTCGAGTTCGGCGATCACTACGACAAGATGGGTATTCGCTCCTCGGCTACGGCAGAACTTATTTTCAATGATGTAAAGGTGCCTAAGGAAAACCTCCTGGGCAAGGAGGGCGAAGGCTTTAAGATCGCCATGAGCACACTGGACGGCGGCAGGATAGGTATCGCATCCCAGGCATTGGGCATCGCCCAGGGAGCCTTTGAAAATGCGGTGGAATACGCCAAGGAAAGAGAACAGTTCGGCATGCCTATCGCGCATCAGCAGATAAACTCCTTTAAAATCGCCGACATGGCTACGAAGATCAGAGCAGCCAGATTCCTGGTCTACAGCTCCGCAGAGCTGAAGGAAGCCCATGAGCCTTACGGCATGGAATCGGCCATGGCCAAGCAGTACGCTTCCGACATCTGCCTGGAGGTAGTCAACGACGCAGTACAGATCTACGGAGGCAACGGATATCTGAAGGGCATGGAAGTAGAGAGGGCCTACAGAGACGCCAAGATTTGCACCATCTACGAAGGAACCAACGAGATACAGCGAGTGGTCATCGCATCTCACATTATCGGCAAACCACCGAAGCAGCAGAGCAACCCGCTTAAGGCGAAGGGCCCTGTGACCGGACACAGGAAAAAGATGATCTTCAATGAAGGCGACAGCCAGGCCAACGTAGACGCATTGGTAGAAGCCCTGAAGAAGGACGGCTACGACTTTACAGTAGGGATCGACCCAGACACACCGATCGCACTGGCAGACCGTGTAGTCAGCGCAGGAAAAGGCATCGGCGACAAGAAGAACATGAAGCTGATCGAAGACCTGGCGCTCCAGGCAGGGGCAGCAGTAGGCTCTTCAAGACCGGTAGCAGAAACCCTGAAATACCTGCCACTCGACAGGTATGTAGGAATGTCAGGACAGAAGTTCAACGGCAACCTTTACATTGCCTGCGGAATCTCGGGAGCAGGACAGCATCTGAAGGGCATCAAGGGTGCGACTACCATCGTTGCCATCAACAAGAATAAAAACGCTCCGATCTTCAAGAACGCCGACTACGGCATCGTGGGAGACGTAATGGAAATTTTGCCGCTGCTGACCAAAGCATTGGATAACGGAGAAGCCAAAAAGCCGGCGCCGCCGATGCAGAAGATGCGCAAGGCTACACCGAAGAAGGAGGCTCCGCCTTGGAAGCTTCACGTTTGTCCGGGATGCGGATATGAATACGATCCGGCAGTGGGCGACGCAGAAGGCGGCATTTCACCGGGAACCCTGTTCGATGCACTTCCGGAAGAATGGATCTGCCCTGACTGCGGCGAAGAAAAAGATACCTTTATTGAGAGTTAAACAGGAGGTCAAACATGTATAATACGAGAAAAGTCACAGAAGATCTGTATTGGATCGGCGCTAACGATCACAGACTGGCGCTCTTTGAAAATATCCACCCGATTTCCCGCGGCGTGTCCTACAATTCCTACCTGCTGCTGGACGAGAAGACCGTTTTGTTCGACACAGTAGACTGGTCAGCCGCCAGACAGTTCGTGGAAAACATCGAAAAGCTTTTGGACGGCAGGAAACTGGATTTCATGGTTATCAACCACGTAGAGCCGGATCACGCGGCATCTATACAGGAAGTGCTGCTCCGCTACCCGAAGGTTAAGATCATCAGCAATGAGAAAGCCTTTATGCTGATGCGTCAGTTCGGCTTTGGCGTAGACGGTCACGAAATAGAGGTGAAAGAAGGAGATGTAAAGTCCTTCGGAAAGCACGAGATCACCTTCGTTGCTGCGCCTATGGTCCACTGGCCGGAGGCCATGGTATCCTTCGACACCACCAACGGCGTGCTCTTTGCGGCAGACGCCTTCGGGTCATTCGGAGCATTGGACGGCAAGCTGTTCAACGACGAGGTGGACTTCGACGGCGAATGGATCGACGACGCCAGACGCTACTACACCAATATCGTAGGAAAGTATGGACCACACGTGCAGGCCCTTTTGAAAAAGGCAGGCACCATCGACATCAAGATGGTCTGCCCGCTCCACGGACCGGTATGGCGCAGCAATCTGGGCTACTTCATCGACAAATATGACAAGTGGAGCCGCTACGAGCCGGAGGAAAACGGCGTGCTCATCGTCTATGCGTCCATGTACGGCAACATGGAAAACGCCGCTCAGGTGCTTGCTTCCAAGCTGTCGGAAAAGGGCGTGGAAAAGCTGGCGGTCTACGACGTGTCCAACACCCACGTGTCAGAGCTGGTTGCCGAGACCTTCAAGTACAGCCACATCGTGCTGGCGTCTGTCACCTACAACCTGGGGATTTACCCGCTGATGCACAACTATCTCATGGACCTGAAGGCACTCAATATGCAAAAGCGTACAGTTGCTATCATGGAAGGGGGCTCCTGGTCGCCGAAGGCGGGCGAGCTGATGGCGGAATTCCTGGATGAGCAGATGAAGCAGATGACCGTTCTCAACGAAAGAGTTACCGTTCTCTCCACCCTCAATGAGAGCAGTGAGATGGAAATGGATCAGATGGTAGAAGCCATCGTCGAATCCCTGGAAAGCTAAAACACCTATAGAAGAAAAAGACCTCTGGTCGGGTTTGGCGATGTCCAACGCAAGCTGGCGCTTGCTCCGACTCGTGGCATCGCCACTCCCTGCTATCCGTTTTGCCTAGCGAATCGCTATCGCTCTTCGGGCAAAAAGGTTCGCTGCTCCTGCGGATTACAGCAAACACTTCTCCGGTCTTTTTGCTGTGCCGCAAAGGTTTTTTTACGCAAAGCGCATGGATAATATGGAGATATACTTTATCAGAAAGATTGGTGGGCACCGGCGGCGTAATCCGCAGGAGCAGATGGCGGCGTGAGGATGTTGCGAAGCAAAGGCTCGACACAGCCTCCTCGTGCTGTTGGCAGTGAAAATCTATGTGCTAAAGCACATGATTTTCTTGCATGAGACCTGCTCACCGTATCATAGATACGGGCTAGGGCTTCAAGCAGCGTAGCTGTGAGTTTACGAGGGGCTTCGAGGCTTGCGAGAGACATTCCAGACTGCCCTGCGACG
>JAUNBU010000158.1 GCA_030526925.1 Bacillota bacterium
CCTTTCTCACGCCACAGTGTTGGCGTTGATACGATCAATTACTTACATGTTTTTGGGTGGGCAAATTTGGGGCAATAGTTCAAGAAAATGCTGTCCGATTTTTTCAGCATCATAATGATACGATTCGCATATAAAACGGAGTCCTTCCGGTGTCAGCAATCGCCCCTTGTTTCTATTGTCGCATAACTGCCGATAATCCTCAATTTGCTTTTTTGTCATTCTCTCTGCCATGTTACACCTCTGTTTTGTTTTCCTACTTCTTCTCCCTGTTCCACATATATGCGGCATATCTTCCGCCGCTTATCTTTATTATTTCTCCCGATTTTAGCAGTGTTGCCAACGTCCGTTGGACTGTTACAGTGCTGATGTCCGGGCATTTTTCTAATATCTCACGCTTCGTTATCTTTCCCAGAGAATTTTTTATGACCTCTCGCACTCTATCCTGTTTTGACAAAGCTTTGGTTGAAAGGAATTCTACTCTCGAAGAAAATTCATCATAAGCGCTGATTATGATCCCTAAAATATATCGTGTAAACGGTCTGTAGTCATTCTCCCCTTCATGCCAATTTTGCGAGCTCTGCTGCAACGCCTCATAATATGTCTCTTTTGTTTCTTCTATCAACTTCTCAATACTGATATACTTTCCAACGATATAATCCGCTCGGTATAAAAGAAGCAATGTCAACAGCCTGCTCATTCTTCCATTACCGTCATTGAATGGATGAATACACAGAAAGTCCAATATGAAGGCAGGGATCGCCAGCAATGGGTCAACCCCTTTTCTTCCTACTGCATCTTCATATGCCTCGCATATTTTCTCTATTGCTTCCGGCGTTTCCCAGGCTTCAAGCGGTTGAAATCGAACAAATTCCTTCCCTTCACCATCTTTCTCTGCAATCACATTGTTGACGGTTTTATAATTGCCTCCGAAATTCATTCCGCTGAATTTATATAGGTCGCGATGCAGTTGCAATATAACGTTTGGTTTTGGGGGAACAAAATTATGATTTTCGTGAATTGTAGCCAATACATCGCGATATCCTGCGATTTCCTCTTCATTACGATTTCTTGGCGTCGTCTTATCCTTTACGATATTCTCCAGCCTGTCTTTTGAAGTGAATATCCCTTCTATCCTGTTAGAGGCTTCCGTACTTTGGATCTTTGCAATATCCACAAGCCTTTCCAGGACATCTGCTTTCGCCTCCATAAAAAGGATCTGCTGTCCCTTATATTCATGGATTTTTGTCAATTGAGAGACAATATCAGAGGAAATATTATTCTCACATAGTTTGTCGTAGTCATAATTACGCATATCTACCCCCACAAAATGTTTCTTAAAGTATAACTCACGGCGAATTGTCTGTCAATTTAATTTAATCATTTGTTTGCAAAATGATTAAATTAAAAAAGAGCTGATTATATTAAAGCACTTGCAAATCTCTTACAAGTGCTTTCGCTCAAGAATTTCGATAATTAGAACGCTTCTCCCAGCTGCTGAAGTTCTTTCATCGCTGCGTCGGATTTGGCCAGGTCGCCTGGATCTGCTGCCGTATAGGTCTTGGAAAAGGTCAGCTCCCAGCCCAGATAGTTACAGATGCACTCAAACTGCTTGGAGATGATCTCATACTGGGGATCGCCCTGCTCAGCCTCTCCAATAACGATAAGGCCCACCTTTTTACTCATTTCGGCAAACTGTTCCGAGCGGGAATAGAATTTATCGATGATGGCTTTAAGCTGCGCCGTAACGCCCCACCAATATACAGGTGTGGCGAATACAAGTATATCCGCTTCAGCGACTGCGCCGATCACCTCGTTGGTGTCATCATCGAAAACGCATGTGCCGTCGTTCTCCTTACAGTGGTCACAGGCAATACATGGACAGACGCTTACTTCTTCAGCATCGATTTGCCGGATCTCCAGGTCCGCAATACTCGCCATACCTTTTTTCAGAGCTTCCAATGCCGATACCGTGTTGCCTTTTCTCGGGCTTCCATTCAATAATACTGCTTTCATATGTTCCTCCTCGCTTATTTATGTTTTCTCATACTTTGATTTGCATCGTTCTTATTCCTTGATGACCGGATTGCCTACCCAATCCAGAAACTTATAAAAATCCTTGACCTTCATACCTACCGTTGCCGTGTTTACATTTGGGTGAAAGTTGATCCTCTCCTCAGGTCCGGCGCTCGTTATATATTTGTCCAGAACCACCGTCACATGATTATCCTTGTCGTACATCAGTCCGAACACCGAGCAGGCGCCTGCATGGACACCCAGGTATTTCATCAAGTCTTCATCTCCTGCGAAGGTCATCTTGCTGCTCCATCCGGTCAGCTCCTTGTACCTTTTGAAATCAAGCCTCGCCTCGTCCTGCAAAATCACCAGATAATGCTCTTCTTTTTTTCTCTCACGCACCAGCATATTCTTTAAATTCAAGCCCGGCTGATGATATCCGGCCTTCATCGCATCCTCATGCCCGAATATGGGCTCGTGGTAGCATACCGTATATTCGATGTCCAAATCGTCCAATACGCGATACACTTCCCTTTCCTTTTCTGTCATTTCATGCTTCAAGTCCTTTACCATACTTCCATCCTCACATTGTCATAAAATATTTTCACTGTATTCATTCTACCACGTCCTGCGCATTTTAACTATTCCATATTTTCTACAGTCTCCATGATGACCTTTACATTTTTTTCGTTGATCTCCACGTCCTGCCCCATGAAGAAAAGCACTCGGTCTTCCCACCTGACGATCCGGTAGGCTACGTTATCCTTATGGTCTCCGGCGTAAACCTGTTGAGCAGACCACAGGTCTTTTTCTTCATCCGTCGCATCGTGCCACCTGGTCCAATTCAGCTCCAATCTATCCTTGACATAGGACTCCAGGATCATCTCCCAGCTGCTCTTTATGACGCTGTATTCCAGACCCTCTCCAACCACTTCGGTGGTTTCATCATACAGATATTCACCGCAGCTTTCATATGTCCCGAATAAGGTCCTGTTTGCTTCCCGCATAGTCTCTGCATATACCGCCGCTTCTTCATCAGCAGCATCAAGATCCTCCAACGTCATGGGGATCGGATCGTGATAGATCGTCATGTGAATGCTGTTGCCATGCTCGTCTGCATAGGATATATCCTCCGTCTTCCCATCATTGTCTAAAAATGACCATATCCCAATACCGATGCTGAGCCCCAACAGGACAGGCAGGGACGATAGTATCAGATTACTGCCAATGCCAAGCCTCCGGTTGCCTTCACGTAACCAGGTAAAAAACAGAACCAATGCAAGATAGAGCGCCACAACTATTGCAAACCCATAGCTCCCGCTCCCTAACTTAAAAACCATGCAGAACACCAATAGGTAAATCGCAATACCCACTGCAATGATAGCTCCCCGCTTTTCAACGGTTTTTCGCGAATCGAATTCGATCTGCTTTCCCGCCTGCACAAGTATTTTATTCTTGCGATAAAACCTGAAAAACCAGAAAAGATCCAGTCCAAAGAAAACCAGAATCCCCATGCATAGCAGCACCAATTCATATGTAGCGGTCACAACCAAAAAATCCGCCAGTCCTCCACCCAGAATCATGCTCTCTGCTATATATACGATAGCCAGGAATAGAAATACACAAAATGGGAATATGCTCCGGGTTTTCGCATACCGAAAAATCTGCTCCAGCTTGATTTCCTGGTCCGTCTGGATGGGCACCGGATTCTCTTCCTCGGAATAGAAAAACATTATCTTTCGATTGATCTGAAGGAAAGTCCATCCACTCTCTTCACAGAACTCAATATATTCCTCCGCATTCAGCACGGGACGAACATCCGACATGAAGGCTTCATTGAAGACATCGATGTAAAAATGCACTTTCTTCGGTCGGCACGGCTCGAAATACAAGAAAACACCCTTTTGCTTCACGAACATCCAACCGCTTTGTGCCATCTCTTCCAGGTATTCTTCGAATGCGCCCAGCTGATACGGCGTCCAGAAATACAGTTTCCGTTTCAACTTCTTCTCACTCATATTTCTCTCCCTATTAACCCATGACCTTCCCGGACCATGGACTGCAACCGCTCGTACTCCTTTGTAAGAAGTTCTTTCCCGTGTTCCGTGATGATATAGCTGCGCTTCCTGCCCTCTACCTTGGTCTCCCGGATCATGCCTTCTCCCAGGAATTTATCAAGCAAAGCGTACGCTGTTCCCGGTCCCACGCGTATCCTGCCGCCGGAGATGTGCTCCACCTCTGCCATGATGTCCACGCCGCAGCGTTCTTCCAGCAGCGCCAACAGGATGTAGTACATGGGCTCGCTGAGGGTCTGGAGTTTTTCTCTCGCCAATCTATCATCACCTCCTTCGCATCATTCAAAATATCGACACTCGATATTTCTTGAATACAGAATAACATCGAGTGTCGATATTGTCAATAGCTATAGAAAAATATCTACCGCCACAGGGTCACGATATAGCCGTCTGCATTGTTGCCCGATACCTCGTAAACCACATGCTCCGGGAAGTCCAGGTCATAGCCGCAGGCTTCCGGCACGTAAAACACTTCAAAGTCCTGATTCATCACGTTGGCACACAGACGCTTGCCGTCATAGGGAAATTCCTTTAAGTATTCCACGTACTCCTCCAGGGACATATCCATCCGCTCCATCAGCTCAGAATGGGGAGACCCCACGTAACGAAAATGCCATGGCTCATGGGAAATGCCGGTGATCTTTTCCTTTTCTTCCTTATATCGCTGGATGAATCCGAATCGGGCTGCGACAGTTCTGAACTTCTGACATATCCCCTCGTATGGAAAGTCCGGACAAATGAAGTCGATATTCTCCTGATTCAGCCCCAGATCGATGGCAAGCCCTGTCTG
>JAUNBU010000159.1 GCA_030526925.1 Bacillota bacterium
TCTCCCGAAAGGCGCGTATCCTTGCCGATGAGCACCACCGGGCGCTTCTTATCCTTGCTAAGTACGTATGCTCCCGCCTTTCCCAGCTTAAATGCCAGCTCCGGAGTCAACTCCGCATTGGCGATACCTCTAACACCGTCAGTCCCAAATAATCTTCCCATATTCTTCTCCTCATCCTCGTCGTATTTCTCGTCTCTGTAGTTCTCCCGGTTCTCAGTCAGCCGTCTGCAATGTCACATTGGCCGTCGGCACTCTCTTGCTGTTATACAGATACACATGCTCCGGAAGCTGCAGAATGATCTCCTGTCTTCCTCCGGATGTAACACCCGTCAGATTTACCGTACCTTGAACCGTCTCAAGATCTGCCAGCGCCTCCTCGGTCCCTATGAGATTCACCGAATCAGGACCCTTGAGGCTAGCTACAGAAAATCCGTCTTCAAGGTTCTCCGATGTGATTTCCAGTTCCACGGCCTTGGTAACGAGCAGCTGGACGCGAGCCTGCGCAGTATCCGTCTCCAACTCGATACCAAGCACTATCTCGCCATCCTCGGTAACAGGCGATAGAGCCACATCTATGGTCCGCTCCCTGTCTTTCACATCCGTAACGGCAACGCTTCCTCGGACGCAGTTGATCCGTTCCACAGAGCTTTCTGCGCCTCTGACGGTTATGGTCTCGGGGTTCACATCAAGCATCCAAGGCTCCTTGCCGTTTTCTGCCGTTTCATTGCCTGTGAATTCCACCTCCACAGGGATTTCCTCCTCTGTGATTTCTTCTACTTCAAACTTTATGCTGGTATCGGATATGCTCTCCAGGCTAACTCCGCTTGGAAGGGAAAGGTTGATATCCGCTTCGTTGCTTCCTTCTTCACTTCCTGAAACATCCACCGTTGCAACCAGACCGTTGTTTTTAGTCTCGTTCACATCTGACCGCTTGCCCTTGATCGTGGCGTTGATCGTAATCGTTTCTTCCTGCACCACAGCCAAACCGTTGTCTGCCAATTCGTCCGTATTGACGAAGCTGACTTCGATACCATTGATTTTCGCAGTGGTATCGGGGTTTACCTCGCCCATGACGTATACCCACAGACAGACAGCTATTATCAGGGAAAGAATCCGCAAAACGTTTTTATTATTCAGCATCTTTCTTCTTCCCCCTTATTTTATCGATGATTCTGGTGATGAAGGACATGGTTCCCCTTATCTCCACCTTATCCAGATACATAGCCAGTATCTTCTTCTCCACGGTCTTGATATCCAGAAATCTTGACAGCTGTCCATCGCTTGCCATGGAAATTATCCCCGACTCTTCTGAGACAATGATGGTAAGGGCGTCGGAATTTTCGGTGATGCCGATTCCGGCTCTATGCCTTGTGCCCAGCTCCGTACCGATGGTATTGTTATGAGTCAGAGGCAAAACGCAGCCTGCCGCGTAGACCCTGCCCTCTCTTATGATCACTGCGCCGTCATGAAGAGGTGCGCCTTCGTAGAAGATATTCCCCAGAAGCTCCTCAGAGAGCTCTGCATCTACGATGGTCCCGCTTTCGATGATATCCGAAAGCGCCGTTTCCCTTTCAAAGACTATGAGCGCCCCTACCCTGTCCTTGGAAAAGGATTCTACCGCTCTGACGATATGTCCTGTGATCTGCTTGCCCTTTTCCTTTTCCATCTGCCCTAAGGGAGCCTTGACGATCTTTTTCCTGCCCATGAACTCAAGCGCCCGGCGCAGCTCCGGCTGGAAAACCACTAAAATAGCCACCGCACCCAGGGCAACGATGCCCTTCAGCAGCCAGCTTATGGTATGAAGGTTCAGGAAATCCGAGACAAAGGTGGCGACAATTAAAAGCAAAACGCCCTTGAGAAGCTGCTCCGCTCTCGTCTGTTTGATGAGGCCCAGCAGCTTGTAAACTACGAAGGCAACGATGAGTATATCTATAATATCCGTGATGCTGATCCCGGAAAATACATTTTCAAAAAATCTCTGCATTCATCTGCTCCCGATAAGAAAATCATTACACTCTATTTTACAGAAAAGCGCCTGTATTTTCAATAGAAAACCCAAATAAACACGGTGTGTTCACTTATTTTTCATGACACAACCCAAAAGCGGAGCATTGCGCTCCGCTTTCTATTCTATTCCGATTGTTGGGCTCTCATGACTACTAATAGCTGGTTTCCAGCACTCCGTAGTCCTTATCGGTCCTCCTGTACACCACGTTGACGGAATCCGTCTCGATGTTGAGGAATACGAAGAAGTTATGTGCCAGCAGTTCCATCTGGATGATGGCTTCGTCCACCGTCATAGGAACCAGTTCGAATCTCTTTTTCTTAACTACGTGGATCTCTTCCTGCTCATCTTCGAATTCAGGAAGGTCTGCAAACATGAAATCCTTCTGTCCCTTGTATTTCTTCTGCAGCTTAGTCTTGAACTTGGACATCTGGCTGGACAGCTTCTCGATGACCCTGTCAACTGCATCATATGGATCGTCGGCTTTTACCTCTGCTCGGAAGATCGTGCCTTTAGCGTTGATCGTTGCTTCTACCTTATACCCACCTTTCTCTTTTATTGTCATTACGTTACCTGTGATCTCGTTTGAAAAGTACTTATCCAGCTTCTCAAACTTCTTTTCTATAGTCTCCTTCAGCTTTTCACTTGGACTATAGTTCTTTCCGGTTATAATCGTCTTCATAACAACAACCTCCTTTTGTAGGGTTTCTTTATACATATTGTACCACATCTTGTGTGAATGTGCAGTGTTTTTCTGCTCATCTGCGCAAGAAATCTGTGCAACCGACCGATCGCCTCTGAATTCACGCAGGAATCTGCCTTGACAAAAAAATGCAGTCCACAGATATGGTTCAGCTGACCTGATCTTTGCCCCCACACTTGCCTTTACCTGACTTTGTCAGAGGACTTACTTCTAAGCTACGCCATGATCACTGCCGCCTTGCGGATCAGCTTACGTGGGACCTTTCGCCCGTAGCTGGCATGGCCTTTCAATCACAGACCTGAACCATATCTATGCGCTGCACTTTCGCAGTATTCTAATTATCTTCGTGTAAAGTTCTCATGTAAAGGCTTTAAAGGCCTTTCGGCCTTCTGTTGCCGCCTGAGGCCAACGTCAGCAAGTACACTTCTCCCGCTCCCGCCTTCAGAAGTTCTTTGCTGAAAGCGTCCGCCGTGGCTCCCGTGGTATATATGTCGTCCACAACCAGGACCCTTTTGCCGCCGATGGCTCTCTGCCCTGCAGCTGTTACTGCAAATGCCCCCTCAAGATAGGACTGCCTGTCCTCCGGTCCCAGGCTTCTCAAAAGAGGCGTCTGCCTGGTCCTGAGGAATCCCCTGTCGGCTACCGGAACTCCCCAAAGGTCAGCAAGCCGCTTCGCCATGAGCTCCGCCTGGTTGTAGCCTCGCTGTCGCTCCCTTTTCTTATGGATAGGCACGGGCACGATGATGTCCACGTCCAAATCTTCGCAGGAGATCCTGTCGTAAAGCATTTCTCCCAGCTTCTTGGCAAGATAACCTTTGCCGCTGTACTTATATCCCATCAGCAGCTCCCTCTCGTGAAGCCCGTAGGTCAGACAGCTGTAGCCTTTTTTAAAGATATGCTGCCCTGCCATGCAGTCGTAGCACAGCTCGCCCCTGTACGTGTCCGGCAGCGCCTTGCCGCATTTATCGCAGGTCCTGCCGGTGATCCAGTGAAACTGTTTGATGCACTTGTCGCACAGGGCATAGGTCCTGCTCTCATCGATGAGGCTGCCGCAGCATATGCAGTAAAGCCCGGAAGGAAACAGCGCTTCCTCAAAGATATCCGTCAGCTTCCTCGGTTTTGTTCCCATGATTCCCCCTCTTTCTCATATCTCTTCTCCCATGTGTTTCATCCTTGTTTTCCCGTATCCATGCCATCCTTATGGGCTCCGTAGCCACGCCGGTTCTATCGCTGAACCGCTCCCATAGTTTCCATCATGTTCTTCAATCGGAACTTCAATCCCGAATACCGTTCGTTGATCCTGTCGTTGTCCACCATGGCCTTCAGCTTATTTTCCGAGCCTACAAGCACCACCGCCTTCTTACCCCTGGTCACCCCCGTGTAGAGCAGATTTCTGGTTGCCAGCATAGGCGGAAACCAGCTGACCGGCATGATGATTATAGGAAACTCGCTGCCCTGGCTCTTATGTACCGTCACCGCATATGCCAGCTCCAGCTCGTCCAGTTGATTGAAATTGTAGGTCACGTATTTTACTTCGTCATATAATACGGTCACTTCGTTGAATTCCCGGTCCACTTTCTTGATGAAGCCTACATCTCCGTTGAACACACCTTCGCCTTCTGTAAAGTCCTCTAAGTTCTTCCATTTCATCTGGTAGTTGTTGCGGATCTGCATCACCTTGTCGCCCTCCCGGAATGTCCTCTCTCCGAAGACCTTTTCTTCCAGAGACGGATCCGGCGGGTTCAGCACCTCCTGCAGCTGTTTGTTGAGATTGATACTGCCCAGGAGCCCTTTGCGTACAGGCGTCAATATCTGTATATCGGTTTTAGGCGATATTTCCTGATAGTAGTCGGGGAGCCTTACAAGGCAAAGGTTTTTGATGGTTTCCAGCATTTCCTTCTCAGTCCCGCGACGCAGCAGGAAAAAGTCCTTGTCCTTGGCATTGCAGTCGGGATAGTCGCCCTTGTTGATCCTGTGGGCGTTGACCACGATCATGCTCTCGCGTGCCTGGCGAAATATCTCATTGAGACGCGTGCTGTAGATGTATTCGCTGTCGATGATATCCCGCAGCACATTTCCGGCGCCCACTGAAGGAAGCTGGTCCGCATCCCCCACGATGATCAG
>JAUNBU010000160.1:0-3591 GCA_030526925.1 Bacillota bacterium
GTTGTTGCGGAAAGCACGCCATCATCATGTTCCAACATTGCTTCTGCCGCAAGGCTCTGCTCTTCTCTCAAAGCTCCGTTAAAGCGCACTTTGATTGGATTTCCGGAGTTCGTCCGGTCTTCGATTTGATATGCTACGCCGGTTTTTTCAAGCAACTCGATCAGGCCTTCTTTGCATCCCCGTGGTATTCCTATATGGTTTTCTCCAATTTCGGCAACTGAAATAATACGAGGCGTGTTATAAACAGACCTTCGCATAGCCTGGGCTCTGTAAAATTCAGGATTCTTAAAAGCTGCCAGCCGCTTGATTTTATTGATTGCCTTTGGCGATAGTTCCTCTTTCTTCAGATAAAGCATGTTGGCATGAACGATATCCATCTGCTTCACATCTTCATGTAAAAAATCACTTTTTAACAAAGGAGGCTCTTCCCGTATTTCCCAAGGTTTTTCTACATCGTCCTTAATAAGCGCTCCCGTTTCTCCAAATTCGCACAATTCATGAACCACGCGCTGTACCGCTTCTTCTGACACCTTTTGGATTTGTGAAAGGTATTGCCACTGGTCGGTAATTGGAGTAAAATCCTGATCGACGAAAATGCTGTTTCCTTTTTTACGTGCCTAGCCCTGCAATGGTAATGCGATCAGGTTCCCGAATCCACCTTCCGGCATCCTGTCCTGATTTGGGAAAAAGCGATCGTAGGAATCGAAACTTATATCTCCTCTCGATTCCATCGTATACGTTAGAATACTACTTCCTAATCTTCTCGCCAATGCAGCAGAAATATTTTCAGTGAAAAAGATCCAAATATGTGCGCCCTCTCCTGAACGTGACCGCTCCATATAGGCGGGAATGCTTTTCGACCAGCAGGACTGATAAAATGCACGTGCATCCTTTTCAAACTGCTTGCCATCAAAATCCACAACTAAAAAAGGGCATGTATCCCCTTCAAACATAGAATACATGCCAACAACATCTCTACCATATAGGTCTTTACCTGCCAAGTGCGCATAGATCGTTTTTTCGTCCAACTGAAAGAATGCACTGTTCGGGCAGGCGCCGCATTTATAGCGCTGCTTATTGCAAAGTTCCAAATCCCATTCATTGGCACAGGCGGGTTGATAGCCATTCTTCTTCGTCTTCAAGCTGTACCAGCGTTTTGCATAAACGTCGGTCCTTCCTGAAAACAATGATAGAAATAGTTTTATTTTTTCTTCAGGGGAGCTCTGATTGTTAACTGTTCCTGAAATCATATGTTCTTTTTTTAAATCACGAGTTGGATGTTCTTCTTCGAAATCATCCTTCAAGTCGCCCCTGTTTCGAGATTCAGACAGCAACTTCCGTAACTGTTCGTTCTCTTCTCTGAGCATTTTGTTTTCTTGAAGCAACTGCTCGTATTTCTCGTTGATATTATCAAAATCCATTATCGCTCTCCGTTTTCTCAATACAATGCACGCTGTACAGGGGTATGTTTTTAATTCCTTCTTTATATCCAAAATTTCTTCCTGAAATTCGTATGCTCCACGGCGGCGAATATTTTTGGCGATACACGCTCAAACTTCTGGATCGTGCATGCTCGCCGCTTTTTACTTCGATTGGCGTAATTCCCCCATCAAGCTGTAGTAAAAAATCCACTTCAGCTTGTCCTCCGGAAGTCCAGTAATATAATTTGTGTCCGTTTTTCTCTAACGCATTGGCAACGTAATTCTCCGTAAGAGCCCCTGTAAACAGATTGTGATTTCCTGCCACAATATCATGGGCAGACGTACCTGCTTTTAAAGTAAGCAATCCCACGTCACACAAATATAATTTGAAGGAAGATAATTCCTTGTAAGCTTCCAGAGGTACTGTTGCTCGGCTCACTTTTTCGCACTTGGTTATGATCCCTGCCGCACTGAGCCAATCGATAGATGTTCCGAATAAGGATGCCCTTCCGCCTTTCTGTATGATTTTATATTGGAATTTTTTATTATCCTTTGCCAGTTGTGCAGGAATGCTGTCAAAACAAGCGAGAACTCTGCTCCCTTCAGCCGCTGTAGTATATTTAGCCATGTCTGCCACGTAAGCATCCAGGATATTTCTTTGAATTTCAATCACATCGATCAGCTTTCCGGATTCTCTATATGTGGCAACGGCTTCCGGCATCCCTCCAACCACCAGATATTTTCTGTACTGCTCCATTGCCTTGGTATGGATAGCACCATCCAATTGTGTTTGTTTCTGAAAGTGCTCGCGGATCTTTGCTGCCAGCATGTCCTGTTTGCACGCCCATAAAAACTCTTCAAAATCCATAGGGAACATTTCCAGCAATTGAACCTTTCCGACCGGAAAACTGTATTTCTCACGGTTCAGTGTGATGCCTAAGAGACTTCCTGCCGCAATTATGTGGTATTGTGGGGCTTCTTCATAAAAATATTTTAGAGAGGTTAAAGCACGCTCGCATGTCTGGATTTCATCGAAAAACAGCAAGGTCGATTCAGGATTTATTTTTTTTCCGAAATAGATTTCAATACGGTCAATCAACCGCTCCGGCTCCAAATTCATTTCAAAATCCGCGGCCAACTCTGCATTCATTTCAAAATTAACATATACGAAATCGTCGTAATGTTTTTCTCCAAACTCTCTTATACTATATGTCTTGCCAATTTGCCTGGCTCCGTGAACGATCAAAGGCTTCCGTCGTTCTTTTTTCTTCCAAAGCAGGAGGTCTTTTTCTATTTTCCGTTTCATATAATCACCTTCCTGCTGTTAGTATACCCTGCCGCGCATTTTTAAGTCAAGAAAAATGTATATTTTCGCGTTTTTTTGGATTTAAAAATGTAAATTGCTGTGCTTATGCGATTATATTTTTCACACCATCTCGATCTTGGTGACGGAGACTTCGTAGGCGGTTCTGGTGACCAGGTAGCCTTCTTCGGTGAATTTTCGGTAGTCTCGGCTCTGGAGTCTGCCTTCCACTGCCACTTTGTCGCCCACCCGCAGGGATTCGGCGTAGATGGCGTTGCGGCCCCAGGCGATGGATGGGATGTAGTCGGATTTGTTGTACATCCTGTTGACGGCGATCATCAGATCGCAGATCTCCCGCCCCAGAGGAGATGTCCTTCTGACAGGGTCTTTGCATAGAAAGCCCTCTATGGCGATGCTGTTTTCGTGTTCGAAGCCGGCTTCCTGCCGGTACTCCATTTCCCGGACGAAGACGGTCACGTCCAGCTTGTTTCTGCCGTCCACCTCACGGTTATAAGTCCTGATCTGCCCCAAGATGTCCAGCAGCTCACCCTCTTTGGGGGAGCGACCTCCCATCAGTTTTTCCGATACGATGAGGCGGATCCTGTCCTCATAGCCGCTCTTTCTGAAGACGCCCAGCATGATCAAGTAAAAGGCTTCTCCGTAGGTTTTATGATTAAAGGCGGGTCCTGCCAGCACGCGTCCCGACAGGTGCGCCACGTTCCCTTCCATAACTTTTTCCATCAAAAATCCCCCTCCAGGCATATAGTCCTTAAAATATATGCTTCTGAACGGGGGTTTTATGCGTGGAATCTAAAGGTTTAGAAAGTGTCTGCGACGAGCACAGCAGCCGCAGCCTTTTCCAAGCGC
>JAUNBU010000160.1:3691-4822 GCA_030526925.1 Bacillota bacterium
AAAGGTTTAGAAAGTGTCTGCGACGAGCACAGCAGCCGCAGCCTTTTCCAAGCGCCCCGTGGCATACCGCATGCGGTTCCATAGTCCTATGCCAGATCCAACCGCATGACTTCCGGGTGGCAGTCTACGCCGTACTGTGGGCAGGTGAGGCACTCAAAGAAATTCGGCGCTTCCTCCCGGGGCACGGTGACGAACCCCGCCTTGCGGAAAAATCCCGGCGCCCGCGCCACCAAGAAAATCCTGCTGCCGCCCTGCTTCAGCGTCTCCTCGATGCCTTTGTTGAGCAAAACTCTTCCCAGCTTATGCTTCCTGTAATCCGGTGCAATGGCAATGCCGTCTACGATAAATTCTCCCTCACGCTTGGCAAGGACGAATCCGCCGATCAGCCGGCTGTAGCCCCGGCTTTCATCCGATGAGTCCAATGCGTCCGCCGCACCGGTCGCCCTTTTGGCATCCCGCCGCTTCAGCAGCTGCTCCTCCGCATCTACGTTTTCCACGATCTCCCAGCACTTTACAAGATCCGTGGGAACCGGCTCCTCCTCGGAAAACTCCAGATCGTTTTCGATAAAGAAAGGCACCAGCTTTTCATAATCCTCTGTTTCTGCTATTTTAAAATTAATCATAATGCCACGTATCCTTGGATACGAACACCTCCAGTCTCTCATGCAAAACGCTGAAGTTCAGCGGCAGCGTTTCTCCGTGTTCTCCGTCGATATCCGTACTGATGTCCACCGGCGACTCGATCTTCAGCTCATTCGTCTGAAAGTACAGCACGTTTCTGTTGTTCGGATGCCTGCCGTTGACCACCTCAAACAGCAGCGGCGCCAGCTCCACGATAGGCATCTTGCGAAATGCGATCACGTCCAGCTTCCCATCGTTCATAGACGATTGAGGCGAAAGCTTGCGGAACCCGCCTGCCGATTCGCCGTTCATCACCACCATAAAGTAGATTTCTTCTTCGTACACCTGCTCCGGCGTAGTCAAAGTCACAGGCAACGCCCTGATCTGTGGTATTTCCGTCAGCGCCTTGAGATAATATGCCATTACTCCGATGGCGTTCTTCAAATTCGGATCCGTCTTCTGGCTCACATCGATGAGCGCACCCATGGCGGCAACATTGATAAAATTCCT
>JAUNBU010000161.1:0-2723 GCA_030526925.1 Bacillota bacterium
GTGTGCGTGAGAATCAAATAACATATCTATATCCTTCCTTTTGAATTTATTTCTGGGTTTATTTCTGAGTTTTTCTCTGAACGTCTTTTGCTTTCTTTTGCTTGATTATATCAAAAAATCCTTGCAAAGCAAACTCCGAGGAAATAAACTTATGTCAAAGGCTATAAACCGACAAACCACTAGAACCGATGAATCGCCCGAATCACCCGAACCCCTTGAACCAAAAAGGAACAGAATATGAACCCACTGATAAAAAACAGTCTCAAAAACGTACTCGTATTCCTGATCACCCTTGTAATCTGTGCCGGAACCCTGCTGCTGGTATGCCAGATCCCTCAATCTGCCATCCGGGAGAACAGCGAAAAATCCTCCCGGTATTTTTCCGACCACGAAGCCTTCCCGCTGATGATCGGTGACAAGGTGAACAGCCGCTCCGACAATTATGCCGACTGTATGCTCTTTAACGTGATCTACAACATGGATGACGATAACAGCTTCCGATCCATCATCGCCGACTCCTACTACGGCATCGAGGGAAAAGAAGCCAGCGACAACTTCCACGCTGCCGTCTTCGACGGTGAAACGCCTAATCAGGAATACTCCCGCTACTGGCACGGTTCTCAGATATTCATTCGACCGCTGCTGACGTTTATGTCCATCGAGGGAATCCGGCTGGTCATGCTGGGTCTGCTTCTGGCAGCCAACCTCTGGCTCGCCGCAGCCCTGCTGCGAAAAAAACTATATGCTCCCGCCGCCGTCTATTTCCTTTCCTTGATATTGGTGGGAATCTGGATGACGGCATTTTCTCTGGAATACATCATGAGCTTTCTCGTCATGACGTTTATTTGTATCGCCGTGGTACGGATCACGGACCCCCGCCCGCCGAGGAAAAATCGCCCGCCGGAAGACGCCCTTTCGCCTTTTTCGCCTTTTGAGCTTTCCATAAGAAGCCGTAGGCTGACCTTCGCCTTCATCGCCGGAGGCGCCCTCACCAGCTTTCTCGATTTTCTCACCACCGAAACCATCACCTTTACCGTTCCGGTGATCCTGCTGCTGATGATCTGCAAAAGCAGCGACCTTCTGCCGTCTTTCCGTGTCGCCCTCAAAACCATCGTCAAATGGGGCTTTGCGTGGCTTCTTTCCTATGCCGCCATGTTCGCCGTCAAGTGGGCGCTGGTCTATGCCGTCCTGGGCAAATCCGCATTTCTCAACGCCCTGCAAAACGCCGCTCTCCGCATCGAAGGCGCTGTGACGGTGGACGGGCTGGGGCTGGGAGAGACGGCAACGCTGTGGCAAAAGCTGACCGGTGTGCTGCTTCGGAATCTGTCCTGCCTGTTCCCTGTGGGCACCGATGTTACCGCCGGGATGGTCATTGGGCTGACCCTAGGCTCCCTGGCGCTCCTGGGCGCGATTTTCTATCTGTTCCGCAAAGAAAAGGTGGACGGCCGCTTCATCGGACTGGCGCTGCTGGTCGGCCTGATCCCCTATCTGCGATTTCTCTGCCTTTCCAACCATTCCTACATCCACTACTTTTTCACCTACCGGGCGCAGATGGCGACGGTCATGGCGCTGGCGGCGATTTTGATTTTCAGTCTCAGCACCGAGATCTTATCCAAGTCAAGTGGCTCCGGCAGTAAATCATGGAAAGGGCATCCGGCCCCTGCAGGGAAGGGCGTTCGTGGAAAGGTCGGCAAAGCCGACAAGGGCGTTTCGGGCACGTCGAGGAAGTCCGCCAAAGGCAAAAAGAAAGGCAAGGGCGGTAAAAAATGAGAAACACACAAACACCGCAAACACCACAAACGCCATCGCAGGAAACCTTACAGCTGACCATCCTGATGCCCTGTCTCAACGAGGAAAAAACCATCGGCGCCTGCATCGACGAAGCCGCCGCCTATTTATCCGCCGCAGGCTGCACCGGAGAAATTTTGATTTCCGATAACGGCAGCAGCGACCGGTCGGCCAGCATCGCCCGAAACCACGGCGCATGCGTGATAACCTGCCCGCAAAAGGGTTACGGCAACGCCCTCCGGTACGGGCTGCGTGAAGCAAAAGGGACCTTTGTCATCTTCGGCGACTGCGATCTTTCCTACGACTTTCTCCATCTGGAGGAGATGCACCGCCTGCTCAAGGACGGCTGCGATTTAGTCATCGGCGACCGTTTCGCCACGCCGCCCGTGGCGACAGCCATGCCATTTTCCCACAGATGGGGCGTGCCCTTGCTTTCATTTTTAGGGCGGATGCGCTATGGCTGCCATGTAAAGGATTTTCACTGCGGTCTTCGCGGCTGCCGGAAATCCTCCATGGAGCGGCTCGATCTCAAGGCGCCCGGCATGGAGTTTGCCACGGAGATCATCGCCAAAGCCTCCGCCGCAGGTCTTAAAATCGGTCAGACGCCCATCATCCTTCATCCCGATGGACGGGAAGGCAAGCCGCACCTTAGAACTTTCCGCGACGGCTTCCGCCATCTGAAATTCATGATGCGCCCGCTGGACAAGCGATAGCCCGCAGGCTTGAAGGCGAACCACAAAATCGGAAAGCAAGCCGCAATACCAAATGTAAGATCCAAGACCGGAGATAGAATATGAAACTACTTGTAACCGGCGGCGCCGGGTACATCGGCAGCCACTTCACAAAAGCCGCGCTAGGGTGCGGTCATAGCGTATCAATGATAGACGATTTGAGCACCGGCAGCCTTGATGCGGTGGAAGTTTTGCAGCGCCTCG
>JAUNBU010000161.1:2823-4754 GCA_030526925.1 Bacillota bacterium
TCCATCGTCAGCGAAAGCATGGAGCAGCCGGAAAAGTACTACCGCGATATTTTATTGACCGAAACGCTGCTTGATGTGATGCATCAATATGACGTGCGGAAGCTGGTGTTCTCCTCTTCCGCCGCCGTCTACGGGATCCCTGACGTGATTCCTGTCATGGAAAGCGCTCCTCTTCGCCCCATAAATCCCTACGGCGAGACCAAGGCTGCCATCGAGAAAATGCTCTATCAGCAGAATTGGTTTCAATTTGTGGCCCTGCGCTATTTCAACGCCTGCGGTGCTGCTGCCGATGCGTCTCTTACGGAAAACCATGATCCCGAGACCCATTTGATACCCCGCCTTTTGCAGGAGCCGGTATGGGAGCTCTACGGAACCGATTATCCCACCCCCGACGGCACCTGCATCCGGGACTACGTCCACGTGGAGGATTTAGCGCAGGCACACTTGCTGGCGCTGGAACATTTGTTATCTCAGGCTGACGATGAACCTTACGGCGTATCCCTCAATCTCGGTCTTGGGAAAGGCTTCTCCGTGCGGGAAATCATGGAAAGCGTCAAGCGGGCAACTGGGCGCACCCCGGTCATCAAAGAACTGCCCCGCCGCCAAGGCGATCCCGCCATCCTCGTTGCCGACTGCCGGCTTGCAAAGGACGTCCTCGGCTGGACGCCACGCTACACCGACATTGACGCCATCCTGCAGACAGCCATCGCCGCCCGCAGCTTTTGATCTGTATCCCGATCCTTTAGTCTCGTAAGCATCCAATATCTCTAAATTCAACGCCAATGTGTAAGTTGGCGGATTTTTGTAGTGTGAGTTGACGGACCCTCCATTTTTCTTGACTTACCCCCCCCCCCTTATGGCATAATTAACTATATTTATGTACCTTTTGACAAATTATTTGGGGAGGAACCTATGAAAAAAAGATTAAAAGGGCTTTTAGCCTTAACCATGGTCGCCTGCATGATGCTGGCAGCAACTACCGGCATCGCATCAGCAGCAGATTACTATATGTACGTCAATTTGCCAGATGGTGGGTATCTTCATCCTGGCGATGAAATTTCTACTACAACTGGCATAGAATTCGCCTTATGTGATAAAAATGAAGAACTTATTTCTGTTGGCGGAGAGAACATGTCAATTTACGATGCTTCCGGTCAAGTAATCACTCAAAAGTGTTTTGGAAGCGGAGGTGTATATACTGTGAGTATCCCTTCTCTTCCCGGATATGAAGAGGATGTTGCCGTTGCCGTAAAAGGTACATTCTCTAATTTATATAAAGACAACAGCGCCAGCCCCGGTGCTTTGTTGAACAGTCTCTATTTAAAACGTATCCCTATAGACTACTTTGTAAATTATGACCCGAACACAGGAACAGGCGACATTGATGGAACACCTTTCACAGTTGAAAATCTTGGCAAATTGTCTGACGGCACAGGATTTACAAAGGACGGTATGGTAATAAAAAGCTGGAACACTGCAGCAGATGGCAGGGGAACATCCTATGCACCGGGAGCCAACATCCCTACATCCATAATCGATTTAACAAATCATGACCATATTATAACCCTTTATGCACAATGGGGTACACCGACACCTACAGACGACGCTTCCGACAAGAGTCCGGCTACGGGGGATTCGGACGGCATGATGGCAGCGCTGCTTCTGATGGCGGCATCCGCAGTAGCGGGCGCATTCCTCTTCAGACGCAGATCGTCACAACACTAGACATTGACCTCGGCTGCAAGCTGCCAATATCCAGACACTAAATTAAAATTAAAAATCGCTTTCGACGAAACCATTCATCGGAAGCGATTTTTTATTTGGTACATCTTTAATTTCCAGACTGCTCTAAGCCTTTTACGTCACCGGGTTTCCGTCTTCTGCGATGGTGGTCACAAATTCGCAGCGAACCTTGCCGTCCACTTCGTTGT
>JAUNBU010000162.1 GCA_030526925.1 Bacillota bacterium
TTTCAAAAAGTTTATTGACCGCTTCGATGGTAGTTCCTCCCGGAGAGCAGACGTTTATCCTCAGCTGCTCCAGGCTTTCCGGGCTTTCCAGGACCATCTTGGCAGCCCCCAGCACCGACTGAGCCGCAAATATCCGCGCCTTGCTTTCCTCCATGCCGTTTCGGACAGCCGCCTGGGTCAAAGCTTCGATATACATGTATGTGTACGCCGGGCTGCTGCCGCTTACGCCGATGACACAGTCGATCAGCTTTTCCTCGACTTCTTCCGCTTTTCCTATAGATGTAAAAAGGTCAAGGGCCTTCTGAAAGCCTTCTTCCTCTACGTTCTCATTTCTGCAGACTGCTGTCATTGCCTCTCCAACCTTAGCCGGAGTGTTAGGCATGATCCTGACGATCTGCGCATCCTTGCCCAGATACTTTTCCAGCAACGCAATGTTGACGCCTGCTGCCATGGAAACCACCAGCTTGTCCCTGCTGTAGGCAGCCGCCATCTCCCCAAGAACGCTCTCTATGACCTGAGGCTTGACGCCAAGCACGATCAGGTCCGCAGCTTCCGTCAATTCCCTGCCGCTTCGGCAGATCTCAAGTCCCGGGATCTCTCCGGTCATTTTTTTGCAAAGCTCCTCGTTCCTGTCAAAGGCCAGCAGCTCCGCACCTCTGCCGCCGGGTGATGCGGCGAATCCTGATAAAATTGCACCGCCCATATTTCCGATCCCTATAAATCCTGCCTTCATATCGGCCTCCTGTTCCTTCTTCTATCTGTACATATCTGTTGATTCCTATTTATTGATGGTCCCCATGAAAAGGGTGCCTTTGCCAGTCCCTGCCAAACTTTCCTTTATGATGTCCTGCTTCTTGCCGTTGAGCAGTATCATAGGGATGCCAAACTGGTTGATCCTGCCTGCAGCCTCGATCTTGGTCTCAATGCCTCCCGTACCGAAGGTACTCTTATCGCCGATGTTGATGGACGCCTCCAGGGCATCGGCGTTTTCCACCAGCTGGATCAGCTGTGCGTCCTTATTGCTCTTGGGATCCTTATCGAATACCCCATCTATGTCGCTGAGGACGATCATCAGGTCTGCATTCCACAGGGTAGCCGTCAGCGCCGCCAGAGTGTCGTTGTCTCCGATCTTTATTTCATCAACGCTGACGCTGTCGTTTTCGTTGATGATGGGCACCACGCTTTCATCTATCAATGTGAACATGGCGTTTCTGATGTTCAATGTCCTGTGGGGATCGTCAAAATCCTCCCTGGTCAAAAGCATCTGCGCCACATGAGTCCCGTAATCTGCGAAGTATTCCTTGTATGCCATCATCAGCTCCACCTGTCCGATGGCGCAGAGAGCCTGCTTGTAGTTGATATCCCCCATGCGGCTCCACTTGTTGATGGCGCCTACGCCGCAGATGCCGGCGCCCGACGACACCATGATCACCTGTTTGCCTATTTTCATCAGGCTGCTCACCTGCTCCACGATATTGTGCAGCACCTCGCGGTTGACACTGCCGTTCTCATCGGAAAGCACGTTGCTGCCGATCTTCACTACGATTTTCTTACTGTTTTCTATTGTTTCTCTAAGTTGTTCCATTTGTTTGCCTCCTGCCAACTTAAAGAATTATACATCATCTGCAAAAAAAGGTAAAGAGGGCTTTCGCTGCTGCGTCCGCCCTCTGCTCTCCTCTGCTCTCCGTTTTCTCCGGTTTTTATGTTTTTTCCGGTTGTATCCCGTCTTTCCCGCCGCCTGCTATCTAGGTTCTACGATCAGCTTTATGGCGGTCCTCTCTTCTCCTTCGATCATGATGTCCGTAAAAGCAGGGACGGATATGAGATCGATCCCTCCCGGTGCAACAAATCCTCTTGCGATGGCGATTGCCTTTACTGCCTGATTCAATGCACCTGCACCGATTGCCTGTATCTCTGCTCCACCTTTTTCTCTTAAAACTCCTGCAAGCGCGCCTGCTACCGAGTTTGGATTGGATCTGGCTGATACTTTTAAAACTTCCATATTTTCCTTCCTCCATTAATCAATACTACTATACTTTGTCGTTTACCGGGATGTTCCCTTTTCAAAAATATTATACATTCACCATCTCCTTATTTATATTCCATTCGCTCGACAAATTGCCCCAAAAACTTCCATAAAAAAAATTTTTTTATATTTTTTCGACTTTTACTTGATTTTTATTACGAAGTAACCTATAATTTAATCGAGGTTATCCCCCTGATAACCTCATTAATCTCTAATCCCAATACCCCTTTTAGCAAAAGAGACCATTATGGTCTCTTTTGTTTTTTTGTTTTCGTGGTGGTATTTCACCACAAATTACCTTGCAGCACCGCTGACACAAATGAAGATTTGTAGTATAATGAATGCTATGAAACATTTGATGAGAAAATACGACGAAACACTATATCAAAGCGGTCTGCTGGACTTTTATTTCAAGGGGCTGAACATGGGCATCCTGGACATAGAGACCACCGGATTGAATCCTTCCCGCAACAAGTTTATCCTGGGCGGGCTATATAACTGCGGAGAAAAGACCATGCACCAGTTCCTGGCAGAAAGCAGGAAGGAAGAACCGGCAGCGTTGGCAGCATACTTGGAGGAACTTTCCAAGGTGGATCTTGTGGTCACCTACAACGGCAAGCACTTCGATATGCCTTTCTTGGAAAAGCGCCGAGCGGCCTTTGCCAATACGCTGGCCTATGCATCCCATGCAGACCCGACTGCAGCCTCTGCGCCTGCGGCGGAAAGCCTTTCCCATGACCTTGCCCATGCGAAGCTGCCCTACAATCTGGATCTGTACCTGGTGGTCCAGGGTCATTCTCCAATCAGAAAGTTCGTTCCCAATCTGAAGCAGAAGACAGTTGAGGACTACATGGGGCTGTGGCAAAACCGGGAAGATGAGATTTCCGGCGCAGAAAGCGTGACCCTTTACAATACATACGAAAAGACAAAGGACCCGCAGCTGGAACACAAGATCCTGCTTCACAACAGCGATGATGTGCTGCAGCTGACCAGACTGCTTAGGGTCGTCAGTAAATGCGATTTTCACAAGGCCATGTTCCACCTGGGATTTCCTGCAGGACCTTTGATCGTGAAAAACATCAGGCTGGATCACAAAGAGCTTTTAGTGACCGGTCTGCAGCAGGGGACTTCTCTGGATTACAGGAGCTTTGCTTGGGAGGATGCTCCCGTGGAGACACACTTTGAAAGCAAGACGGGCTCCTTTACACTCAGGCTGCCGCTGTTGCAGGATTCGGGAATGCGTATCGCCGATCTGGATGCTCTGGGTATGGACGAAAAGGACTTCCGGCAATATCCCACTTACAGCAGCGGATTTCTGGCACTGGAAACGCCGGATGGCAAGAACTACATGGAGATCAATCATTTTATCAAAGCTTTTATTCATATTTTTATGAACTCACTTTAGGAAATCTGTTATCAAAGAAAATAACAAGAGGTAAGAAAGGATTTGAATCATGGACGTGAACGACAGTATCAAACAGGTGAAAAACGACAGCTACCTTCTGGCTTCCCTGCCGGAAGAGATCCGAAATGATGCTCTTCGGGCTGTGGCAAATGCGCTGGAGCTGCATAAGGCTGAAATCTTCCAAGCCAATCTGAAAGACCTGCAGGCAGCGGAGGAAAACGTATTGCCGGCGCCTATCGTGGGCAGGCTCAAGTTTGATGAGCATAAGCTGGGGGACTGCATCGCCGGGATCAACGACCTGATGGGTCTGGAAGATCCCCTGTTCAAAACGCTGATGAAGCGTCAGCTGGACGATGATCTGATACTGACTAAGATCACCTGTCCCATCGGGGTCATCGGGGTCATCTTCGAATCACGCCCCGATGCACTGGTCCAGATCGCTTCTCTCTGCATCAAGAGCGGCAACTGCGTCATCTTAAAGGGTGGCAGCGAGGCGAAGAATACCAATCGCATACTGTTCGATGTGATCTATGAGGCGGCTACGGGAGCCGGGCTTCCTGAAGGATTCGCCGCATTGATCGAAGATCGCGCAGGAATCGACGAGCTGCTGAAGCTTCACGACTATGTGGATCTGCTGATCCCCCGTGGCTCCAATGAATTCGTGCAATACATCATGGAAAATTCCAAAATTCCTGTCATGGGTCATGCCGACGGTATCTGCCATGTCTACGTTGACGGAGCTGCCAGCATCGAAAAGGCTATACCGGTCATCATCGATTCCAAGACCCAGTACGTTGCAGCCTGCAACGCTGCGGAGACCCTGCTGGTCCACAAGGATATCGCCGATGTGCTGATCCCGGCCCTTGCCGATGCATCGAAAGATGGTATTCGGTATGTGGGAGATGCGGCGTGCCGTGACCTCATCGACTGTGAGGCGGCTGATGAAAGTGATTTTGAAACGGAATACCTGGACTATGTGCTGACGGTCAAGGTGGTGGAGAACATCGAGGAGGCCATCGACCACATAAATCGCTACGGCTCCCACCACACCGACTGCATCATCACCGAGGATAAGCACTCTGCCGAGAAATTCATGTCTCTTGTGGATTCTGCCGGCGTATACCAGAACTGTTCTACCAGGTTTGCCGACGGCTTCCGCTACGGCTTCGGTGCAGAAGTGGGCATCAGCACCGGCAAGCTACATGCCAGAGGCCCGGTAGGGCTGGATGGACTCGTGACCTACAAGTATCAGCTTGCGGGCAACGGACAGATCGTCAGCGACTACGCCGACGGAACCGCCACCTT
>JAUNBU010000163.1 GCA_030526925.1 Bacillota bacterium
TTCTTGATAGCCAGATACAGGAACACCAATGATACGATGATCATGATTCCGTTTTGATAGGTAAAGTTAGCAAGTCCGGTGTCACCCCAGAAGTTAACTAAAGTTTCAGCTATGGCTCCCATGTTTTTGTCTCTCCTTTTTCAAAAAATGACGTAAAAGATGCTCCCGCATCATCGTTAAAATAGTAACATATATGATTTTTTAATACAAGTCTGTATTCCGATAAATACTGTATACAAGACGCTTTTCACACGTGCTGAAATGACTGAAATTTCAATTATTTCAGCTTCATGGTCAGACCGATTTTCTGCTTGTCGTAGTCGATCTTGATGATCTTCACCTTGACCGTATCGCCAACAGAAACCACGTCCATGGGATGCTTGATATACTTATTGCTCATCTCGGAAATATGCACCAGTCCGTCGTTCTTGACGCCGATGTCCACGAAGGCTCCGAAGTCCACCACGTTGCGGACGGTCCCTTCCATTTCCATGTCGATTTTCAGATCCTCGAAGGACCGTACATCGTTGCGGAAAACTACAGGCGGTGCGTCTTCGCGAGGGTCTCTTCCCGGCTTTTTCATCTCTGCGATGATGTCGGTCAGAGTCGGCACGCCGATCTCCAGCTCCGCTGCCAGCTTTTCGATGGCCTTCTTCATGTTTCGCTTAGGCTTTTCTTCCTTCATGGAAAGCTCTGCCAGGGCTGCCAGCCCTTTGGCTCTCGTCTTAGGAGCCGCAGGCTTTTCCTCCTGCCCGTAAAGGGTCCATATCTTCTCTTCGATGTCGTTGATGCCGCCCTTGGCGATCTCTTCCTTGGCAATGCCCAGCTTCTTCAGCATGGCTTCTGCCGCCCCGTAGGATTCAGGATGGACCGAAGTGCTGTCCAGCGGGTTCTTTCCTTCGGCGATGCGAATAAATCCGGCACACTGGTTGTAGGTCTTATCTCCCAGCTTGGCTACTTTTTTCAGTTCCTTTCGCTCCTTGAAAACACCGTTTTCTTCTCTGTATGCCACGATATTTTTGGCGATCCCCATGTTGATGCCTGCCACGTGGGCAAGAAGCGACGGTGACGCTGTGTTCAGCTCCACGCCAACCCTGTTTACACAGTCTTCTACCACGTTATCCAATGCGTTTTCCAAAAGGCCCTGATTGATGTCGTGCTGATACTGTCCCACGCCGATGCTTTTGGTAGGGATCTTCACCAGCTCCGCCAGCGGGTCTTGAAGCCGCCTGCCAAGGGACATGGCGCCTCGCACCGTTACATCCAGATCAGGGTATTCCTCCGTCGCCAGCTTGGACGCCGAGTAAACGGATGCCCCCGCTTCATTGACGATGGTATAGCTGATGTCCAGCCCGGATTTTTTGATGAAGTTGGCAACCACCTCTTCCGTCTCTCGTGATCCTGTCCCGTTGCCGATGACGATGGTATTGATCTTGAATTTATCCGCCAGCTTTTTCAGCACGGCTTCCGTGCCTTTTATATCCTTCTTAGGCTCCGTCGGGTAAACGGTGGTGTATGCCAGCAGCTTGCCTGTCTCGTTGATGGCAGCCACCTTACAGCCCGTCCTGTAGCCCGGATCGATACTGATTATACGCGCGCCCTTGACAGGCGGCACCATCAGCAGCTTTTCCGTGTTTTTTGCAAAGACCTTGACGGCCTCCGCTTCAGCCCGCTCCGTCAGCATGTTGCGCATTTCTCTTTCCGCCGAAGGCGCCATCAGCCGCTTGTATGCATCGGCGATAGTCTCCTTGAGCAGCTCTGTAAAAATGGACTTTTCGTTGGTTATCACCGTATCTGCCAGAATAGCTTCCATCTTTTCCGAATCGGTCAGGACCTTGACCTTCAGCTTCTTTTCCTTCTCGCCTCGATTGATGGCAAGGACTCTGTGGTTCGGGATCTTGCTGATGCCCTCGCTGTGGTCGTAGTACATTTCGTAGACCGTATTTTCCTCCGGGTCTACCGCTTCCGTATTGATGACGCCGGATGATGCGGTCTTTTCACGGATAGCCGCCGTCAGCTCCGGGTCGTCGGAAATCATTTCGGCTATGATATCGCAGGCGCCTTGGATGGCCTCCTGCGCCGTTTCCACGCCCTTTTCTGCGTCGATAAAAGGCTCAGCCAGCGCTTCGATGCTGCCGCTTTCCGCCTCCTGCGCCCAAAAAGTAAGAGCCAACGGCTCCAGTCCCTTTTCCTTGGCCTTGGAAGCCCTGGTTGATTTTTTCTTTTTATATGGTTTGTAAAGGTCTTCGACTCGCTGCAGGACTTCGGCCTCGTCGATCTGGGCGCTAAGTTCCTCCGTCAGCTTGCCCTGCTCCTCGATGAGTCGCTTGACCTCTTCCTTTCGCTCTTCCAGATTCCTAAGGTAAGTGAGCCGTTCGTCCAGGTCTCTCAGCACCACGTCGCTCAAGCCGCCGGTGACTTCTTTCCTGTATCTGGCGATGAAAGGGATGGTGTTGCCTTCGTCGATGAGGGCCACCGTCTGCTCCACTTGATTTTGTCTCAGGTTGAATTCTTTCACCAGCGTTTCGATGATGTTCATTGGTCGTTTACTCCTTTTGCTTCAGTTTCTCGTTGATAAAATAGTCCAGGTCGCCGTCCATGACAGCGTTGACATTGCCCACATCTGCGCCCGTCCTGTGATCCTTGACCATGGTATAGGGATGGAAAACGTAGGACCGTATCTGGCTGCCCCAGGTGATCTGGCTGTAGTCGCCCTTCAGCTCCGCCAGGTTCTCCTTGTGCTCCTGCTCCTTCAGCTCGATGAGCTTGGAGGAAAGCAGCTTCATAGCCGTTTCTTTGTTCTGATGCTGGGACCGTTCGTTCTGGCACGTCACTACGATATTGGTCGGCAAATGGGTGATCCTGATTGCCGAGTCTGTCTTATTGACGTGCTGTCCGCCTGCACCGCTGGACCTGAAGGTGTCGATTCGCAGATCCTCAGGATTGATCTCCACGCTGATATCCTCGTCGATCTCCGGAACCACATCAAGTGACGCGAATGAGGTATGCCGTCTGCCGGAGGAATCGAATGGCGAGATACGAACCAGACGATGGACACCTTTCTCGTTTTTCAAATATCCATAGGCGTTTTCGCCCTCAACAAGCAGGGTAGCACCCTTGATGCCGCCCTCCGTGTCTTCCTGCATATCGATCAGCTTGGCCTTGTAGCCCTTTTTCTCGCACCATCTGCTGTACATGCGAAACAGCATCTCTGCCCAGTCCTGAGCATCGGTGCCGCCGGAGCCTGCATGAACGGAAATTATGGCGTTGTTGGCGTCGTACTTACCGTCCAGCAAGGTCCTCAGCCGCAGGTCTTCCAGTTCCTTGGAAAGGCTTTCAAAGGTGTCTTGGGCTTCTTTTATGAGCTCCTCGTCGTCTCCTTCTTCTGCCATTTCCAGCAGAACCTCCATATCCTCCAGCCGGCTGTTGAGACTGTCAAGCTCTGCCAGCTTATCTTCGATGGATTTCTTTTCTTTCATGGTCTTCTGGGCTTCCTCCGGGTCGTCCCAGAAACCGTCTTTGCTTACTTTTTCTTCAATGGCTGTCAGCCTTTCCTTCAACCCAGCCGGGTCAAAGGGACTCACCTGCCTCTTTCAGCATCCTCTGCAACGTAGGAAGCTGTGCCTTGATTTCTTCAAGCTGCATTCTGCTCACATCCTTTTCCTTATTACTGTTTTATAAGTCGTACTATTCGTGGGAATCCGTCCGTCCGCAACAATGCCTGTACTGCTTACCGCTATTGTTCCCGCCCGCAGCAGTGCTTATATTTCTTGCCGCTGCCGCACGGGCATGGGTCGTTTCTGCCCACCTTCGGCGTCTCCCGCCTTACGGTCTGCTGCTTGTTTTCTCTCCTAGGGACCACCGTTTCAGCCGGCATTTCCTCACCGCCGCCGCTCATCGGCAGCTGTTCATCGGAATACTCGTCCTTCCTGCCTTCGCCGCTGCCCATAACGTCTCTTCTCTGGGTCGATGTCTTGACTGTCACGTTATAGCAGAACTTGACGAATTCTTCCTTGATGGAGTTTACCATCAGCTCGAACATGTCGAAGCCTTCCTGGGCATATGCCGCAGCCGGATCCTGTCCACCCAGTCCCCGAAGTCCGATACCGCTCTTAAGCTGGTCCATGGCATCGATGTGATCCATCCACTTGTTGTCTACTACACGGATGAGGATCATGCGCTCGATCTCCCGCATCTTCTCTTCGCCGATCTCCTTTTCCTTATCTTCATACAGCATGGCGAAGTCGTCATAAAGCCCTTCCTTCAGGCTTTCCTCGTCGATATCCGCCAGCTCTTCTTTGGTGAAATCAAGCGGCTCAAACCGCGGCGTGATCTTTCGCAAGCCTTTGTTCAGCGTATCGAAGTCCCACTCCTCGGCGTACTTGGACGCCACGGTTATCGGGTCAACAACTTCGTCGATCAGCTGGTGGGTCATTGAGGTGATATCCTCCCGCAGATCCTCGCCGAACAGCACCTTCTTTCGCTCTCCGTAGATGATCTCACGCTGTTTGTTCATGACATTGTCGTACTGAAGCACGTATTTTCTTATGGAAAAGTTCCTGCCTTCCACCTTCTTCTGGGCGTTTTCGATCTGCTTGGTGATCATGCCCGCTTCGATGGCTTCGTCTTCTTCCACGCCCAGGCGCTGTACTATCGCCTGCATCCTGTCGCCGCCGAAGAGACGCATCAGTTCATCCTCCATGGAAATGCAGAACTGGGTCTG
>JAUNBU010000164.1 GCA_030526925.1 Bacillota bacterium
TCGATTCTGTCTCTTACGTCGCCCATGAGTGCTCTAGGAATCGGCAGGTCGATCATGGTCTTGAGACCAGGCTCTGCGTTGATTACCTGTGGGATCATGTTAGCGCACATTGCGATGGTTCCCAGTCCGCCTTCAACCTCTGGGCTGTTTACCATGTTTACAGCCGGAGTTCCCTTGATGATTACATAGTCGCCGGTCTGAACGCCAACCTGTTCAGGCTCGATCTGCTGCGGGTGCTCCATTCTTACTTCCATGCCGTTGCTCAAAGTAGCGTCAGCTTCCATGGAAACGCCTGCGCATGATCCTGCTGCTGCGAATCCGTAAGGGGATTTTCTGTCAACGTCAGTAGTGATCGGGTTCATGTCCTGTGCGAACTTATCGACCTTCAGTCCCAGGCCTTCTGCGATCATGCCAACGGACTCAGCAAATCCAACGTGTCCGGACATGGTGTGGTTTGCCTTTCTTTCCTTGAACTCGTCTACGGAGATGCCGATGCCCTGCTCTTCCATTACAACCGGTCCGAACGGGGAAAGGGAGTTAACTCTTCTGGAAAGGATATGTTCTACGTCTGTCATGCAGCCTGTCATTACCAGTACCAGCAGGTCCATGATGTGTCCAGGGTTGATGCCTGTTCCCAGCAGGGAAACGCCGTTTTCCTTGGCGATCTTGTCAAGCTCTGCTGCCAGGTCAGGATTCTGAGCTGCAGGGTAAGCCATTTCTTCTGCGGAAGTGATGCAGTTGATGCCCTGCTCCATGATGAACTTCATTCTAGGGAAGGCATTCTTTGTAAAGGAATCTGTGCAAAGAATTACGATATCTGCTGCGCCCGGCTTGATCACGTCTTCCGGTGCTCCGATGATCACGTCAGGTCTGTCGCCCTTTTCGGTCTTGATATAGTCGTACATGGAAGTTCCGACCTTCTTAGGTCTTCCTGCAACGCCTACGATATCAACGCCTTTTTTCGTCAGCAGCATGTCTGCAACGCCGCCGCCCATAGCTCCGAGACCCCAGATGATTACTTTTACATTTTCCATTTTACATTTCTCCTTTTCATCAAAAAAATTTATCTAACGATTTAACAGCTTCATGTCATTATAATGAGCAAATCCCGTGCCAATGCCTGTTGTTTTTTTCTGAATTTTTCCAATCGTTGAAATTGCACGGGTTTCACTTCTTATGGTTTCCAGCCTTTGTAAAAATATGCTCGGTTTTTCTCCTTTTGATGCAAAAATAATTGCGCATAACCGCAATTATTTTTGCATCTAGTCGCTGCTTAATGGCAAATAAAAATCAGAATTGCATTGATATCTACAAGAAAAGCCCATAGAATTCTGCCTGTGATGTCCTCGCCTCAACGGCTGCGGATTACACAGGCAAAACACTATGGGCTTTTCAAATGAATACTGCACAATATAAAAAGGCATGATGGGGCAGTGGCGGCGATGTCCAACTCAAGCTTCGCTTGCTCCGACTCGCGGCTTTGCCGCTCCCTGCTATCCGTTTTGCCAACAACTCACCCGTGGTTCGTTGGGCAAAAAGGTTCGTCGCAGGGCGACATGGGATGCCTCTCGCAAGGCTTGAAGCCCCTCGTAAACTCGCAACTCCGTTGCTTGAAGCCCTGGCCCGTATCTTTGATACGGCGCACAGGTCTCATGCAAGAAAATCATGTGCTTTAGCACATAGATTTTCACTGCCAACAGTACGAGGAGGCCGTGTCAAGCCTTTTGTTCGAGGCACCCTCATATCGCCATCTGCTCCTGCGGATTACGCCGCCACTGCCCCCACCATACCTTTGCCTACAAAGAAAACACACCTCGAACCGGTCGAGGTGTGCCTCTGTGTTTTTATGCGTGAAAACTATCTGTTATGAGAATGCGTGTCATATCAGCTCGTACTTCTTGATCTTGTGCTGCAGGTTCTGGCGGACCATGCCCAGCTCCTTGGCGGTCTTGGAGATGTTGCCCTCGTTTTCGATGAGGTGGCGCCGGATCACAGTCTTTTCGATATTTTCCAGATACTCCGCCAGAGAAGAATCTTCCCGAACGAAATCTGAAATCAGCGGAGAGGTCTCGCGATAGCTCTGCTCGATGCTGATGTCCTTCTCGTTGAGGACGTGCTCTTTGTCCGCCAGGGAAACGGCCGACATGATGATGTTCTCCAGCTCCCGCACGTTGCCCGGATACTCGTACCGCTGAAGCTTTTCCAATGCCGTCTCGGAAATCATCCACAGCTCCTTGTCGTAGCGGCTGTTGTGCTTTTGCAAAAATTCCTCCGCCAGCAGGGGGATGTCGTCCTTTCGCTCCCGCAGGGGCGGGATGTCCAGGTTGACGATGTTGAGCCGGTAGTACAGATCCTTTCGCAAAGCGCCTTCGGCGATGAGCTTTTCGGCGGGTTCGTTGACGGTGGCGATGATGCGCACGTCGATGGGGATGTCCCGGCTGCCGCCTACTCTGCGGATATAGTCCTCCTGCAAAACCCGCAGCAGCTTGCTCTGCAAATCGTAGGGCATGGCGCTTATTTCGTCCAAAAGCAAGGTCCCGCCGTTTGCCTGTTCAAAGAGACCAGCTCTATCGACGGCTCCCGTAAAGCCCCCTTTGGATGTCCCGAAGAGGATGCCTTCAAGCAAGGTCTCCGGCAGCGCGGCGCAGTTCTGGGCCAGGAAAGGCTTGTCTTTTCGTATGCCTCCGTAGTGGATGCTCTGGGCAAAAAGCTCTTTGCCTGTGCCCGTCTCGCCGTAGATAAAGACGGTGGCATCGGTCTTTGCCGCCTTTTTCGCCTTTTCCACGACGGCCTTGAAGCGTGCGCTTTCCCCCAGCAAATTACCGAAGGAGTACTTCTTGATGGACGGCTTTCGAGTGCGGCTGCGTTCCTTTTCCCCGCCGGTGCTGCCGGTGCCAAGGCTCTCTTCTTGCAGCTCCAGGATGGTATCGCTCATGTTTTTAATGTCGGTGATGTCCTTAGCCACTTCCATGGCTGCCACTACCTTGCCGTCCACCCGGATGGGTACGGTGCTGTTGACGGTGGTGACCTGCTTGCCGTAGACGTTGAGATAAGTCTGCTCTTTGTTGGTTGTGGACTGATTTTTTTTCAGGGCTCTGTAAAGGGTACTTTCTTCCAGGGGGATAAAGGAAAACACTTCCCGGAAAGGCTTGCCCAGCACGTCTTCCACGCTGATTTTTTCCAGCTTGGCCATGGCGTCGTTGTAGATGATGGTCTTGCCTTCGGCGTCAACCACGTGGATGGCTTCGCCCAGGACTTCCGAGGCTGTCTGGAGGATGGCTTGATAATCTTTGGCGCGCATTTTTTGCTCCCTTCTGATGGTTCTGGCGGTTCTTTATCCTTACTATAACACATAAAGAAGCGTCGATGCAAATATTTTTGCACCGACGCCCTTTTATTGCCTTTTTATGACTTCCTCTGTCTCATGCCCTTTGATCTCCTATGTCAGCGGCCCTTGCTGTAACGTGGTTGGCCGGAGGTCTGTCAGTCCAAATCCTTCTCTCAGTCCTTCTCGTCCGTTGCCTGTTCCTGGCTGGTCTCATCACCGGAAGGCTCCTTCGCCTGGTTCTCCGGTTCATCTTCAGGCTTCGGAGGTTCCGGGGTTTTCATGCGTCTTCTGCGGTAGAGCAGTGCGCCGGCAATAATGATCACCAGAGCTGCGGCGATCAGTACCCACACCCATACAGGAGTGGACTCGTCCAGGCTTTCCCCTGCGCTCAGGTTGGCTTCCTGATCCTCCATGTAGTCCACCACTAGGAACGGAGAAAGGTGGGAAACATCCACATGATACAGACCGTCGTCTTCCAGCTGTCCGTTTTCCAGCTTCAGTCCATCATCGGTCCCGTGGAGTATCTGCAGGTTTTTCTCCTGGAGTGATTCATCTATCGGAAATGCCACGTCGATGGTCCCCTTGAAGGTCTTCTCGCCGGTATCCAGCTGATTGCCGTCCTCGTCCACCAATATCAAGGCAACATCGTAAGCGGAAAGGACGTCGTCGCTGGCTTCATCCTCCAGCTGCACCCTGTCGGGGTCGTTTTCATCGTAGTCGGTCACCTGCAAAATCGCCTTGGTGTTGATTTTCTTTCCCGTGACGATTATGCCGGTAGCCTGGTCTGTCAGCCGGGCATATCCAAAGGTGGCAGCGTCGGCAGGCACGCTATCCTCTGTCGGCGTCGTGTTGTCCGCCGGAGCGGTCTCGCCCTCGCCATCGGAGCCCCCGGAATCATCGGAGCCTTCGGACCCGTCCGAATCGCTTCCATCGCCAGGCACATCTCCGTCAGCCCCGCCATCTTCCGAATCCTCCACCTTCACGAATTTGGCATGGACCGTCACCGCCTGCCCCGGCATCTCAAAGGACACGGCTACAGAGCCGTCCTCCGCCGGCTCCAGATCGAACTTCTGTAAAGTCTTGCCGTCAGCATCGTAGAGCTTCACGTTTTCCACCGTGCGGTTTTTGCCCGGAGTCGCAATGACCTTGACCGTAGCCCCGGCAGAAGCCTTGCTGATGCCGGTACCCTTTCCATCGAAGACCTCCAGAGTGCCCTTTCCCTTAACGTCCGTAGAAATGGCATACTGCTGGGCAGGCGCACCGAAGACAGGATAGCCGCCGTTGGTGTTTTCCTTGATAGTCCACTGCCTCAGCCCCTCCTGCTGCGCCGCATAGTCGTTGAGGGCGTCCGTCAGCTC
>JAUNBU010000165.1 GCA_030526925.1 Bacillota bacterium
ATATCAAAGAATGTCCCGTATGCAAACAGCCCGTATCCGCTTTTGAGAAAATCGAAGAGCAGCCGACGGAAAACGAAGGAGCCAGTCAGGGCGGCAAGTACCGATACATGGAAGCCATCCAGGAGATGGCGCGGACGGGAAGCTCCATCATCGAAGCCATGGGGACCCAGATGCCAATGCCAAACTGGGACGATGTGCTGCTTTTAGGAGCACAGCTGAACCCTCCGCCACTGGGCGAGCACGAACCTGTGAACATCCAGACGATCATCGGCAAGAAGGCCGAGAAACCAATGATCCTGGAGGGACCTATGTACGTGTCCCATATGTCCTTTGGAGCCCTTTCCAAGGAGACGAAGACAGCCCTTTCCATGGGGACAGCCATGGCCAAGACAGCCATGTGCAGCGGCGAAGGCGGGATTTTGCCTGAAGAAAAGGCAGCAGCCTATAAATACATCTTCGAGTATGTGCCGAACAAATACAGCGTTACGCCGGAAAACCTCAGGGAAGCCGACGCCATTGAAATCAAGATCGGACAGGGGACCAAACCGGGCATGGGCGGACATTTGCCGGGAGATAAGGTGACGCCTGAAATCGCCAAGGTTAGAGAAAAGCCGCTGGGCAAGGACGTGATCAGCCCGTCCAAATTCGACGACATCGAGACCAAGGAAGACCTGAAGGACCTGGTTTCCCAGCTGAGAATATCCTCTGAGGGAAGGCCTATCGGCATCAAGATCGCCGCAGGAAAGCTGGAAGAAGATCTGGAGTTTTGCATATTCGCGGAGCCGGACTTCATCACCATAGACGGCAGGGGCGGAGCCACGGGAGCCAGTCCGAAGATCATCCGTGATGCCACCAGCGTGCCCACCATATTTGCCCTTTACAGAGCCAGAAAGTTCCTGGACGAAAAGGGCGTAGACGTGGATCTTGTCATGACCGGCGGATTCAGAGTATCCTCCGACGTGGCAAAGGCCATCGCCATGGGAGCCGATGCGGTGGCCGTGGCGTCTGCAGCCATGGTAGCGGCAGGTTGTCAGCAGCATAGAGACTGTGGCAGCGGCAAATGCCCGGCGGGGATCGCCACACAGGACGAAGACCTGCGAAAGAGATTCGACATGGAGGCAGGAGCCAAGAAGGTTGCCAACTATTTCAACGCCTGCTTCGAGGAACTGAGGACCTTTGCACGGATCACAGGGCACCAGGATATTCACCAGCTGAGCAAGAAAGACCTGATCACATTGAGCAGCGAGATTTCCGACCATACCGATATTGCCCACGCCTGAGCTTTGCAGGCCACAGACTAAAACAGACTAAACAGACTATAGAGGTGTATCTGAGAAAACGGTCTGATGGACCGTGCTGAGGGATCATACTATGGATGAACAAAAGAAGAAGGATTATAAGAACCAGTTAAGGCATTTTTTAAGGGAAACTTATACCTCTGTGGGGATATTCAAGGCAGCCACCGGAAGCATGAAGATCTGGATGTTTCGCGATGACGGAAGCGTAGAGGCGGAGAAGGGGATCGACTACGATGAACGAAACTCGCTTGTGGCCCACAGCTTTGTGGTGCCCGCAGAACGTGAGCGATTTATCCGGATGACCAACCGTTCCACCGTAACGGAAAAGCTTAAAACCGAAGATAAATATTGCTGCATTTTTAATACCATAAATCCCCAGACAGGATACGGACTGAAGCTGTGGGATTACAGGTATATGGACAGCACACATGAAAATATCTTTTTCGCAGTAGGAGACGTTACCCATATTGCCGACTCTCTGGGAAAGAGCAGAGGCGAATTGCGCCTGGGCAACGATGTGTGGACGCTTTCCAGGGATGAGTCTCCCGAATTCGGTGTGGATAACAGCGAAATGTTTTACGAGAATACGAGGAAAATGCTGAACCTCCATAAGGATCAGCGGTTTGTGCTTGCACGACTGGATCTGGACAGGTTCAAGTTTTTCAATGAGATTTTCGGGCATGAGGAAGGAGACGCCCTTCTTTCCAAAATCGGAACAGCCCTCAGGGAAGGCATGGAAGAGCCCTTTACATGCGGTCATATCGAAGCGGATCATTTCGCCGTATGCTATGCGGCGGGGAAGTATACACCTGACTTTTTCTTCGACAAGATCTACGGCGTCATGGAGGAGTATAGGGATGCTTTTACACTGAATCCAAGCATGGGGATTTACAACATCGAGGACATGAGTATCGATGTTTCTATAATGTGCGGGCGTGCGCTTTTAGCGCTTCAGAAGGCGAAGCACAAATATGAAGCGGGCTGCGAGGTCTATGCGGAGGAGCTGCTGGATGAGATCGTTAGGGAGCATGTACTTATCAACAAGGGGACCCTGGCGCTTGAAAACGGCGACTTCGAGGTCTGGTACCAGCCGATGTATGACTATGCCACAGGAGAGATCATATCGGCTGAAGCCATAGTCAGATGGAAGCAGCCAAACGGCGAGATACTGCAGCCGGATGATTTTATTCCTGTTTTTGAAAAAGCCGGCATAGTGTTCAAAATCGATAAGTACGTCTGCCACAAGGTATGTGAGTTTTTGAAAAAGCAACAGGAAACGAATGGCAGAGTGGTGCCGGTGTCCTTCAATGTCTCCAGAAGCGATGTTATGCGGGAAAAGTTCGACGCATTTATCGCAAAGGAGCTTGAGGCTGCCGCCATAGATCCACTGCTGCTTCGGGTGGAGATCACGGAAAGCGCATATGCCAGAAGCGGCGACATGCTTGCCGGCGCCGTAAGGAGGCTGAGGAGCAAAGGCATCAAGGTGTACATGGACGACTTCGGCAGCGGATACAGCACCTTGAACTCCCTGAGAAATATGGACATGGACTTCGTGAAGCTGGACCGGGAATTTTGCATAGAGTGCGAGAACGACGACCGGGCAGGCAGCATCTTAGATCTGATCATCAGGCTGCTCCACTCGCTGAAGATACCTGTTATTGTGGAGGGTGTGGAAAGCAAAGAGCAAGCCGACTTTTTGCACGGGATCGGCTGCCGGTTCATGCAGGGCTTTTACTTTAACAAACCCATGTCTGAGGAAGAATTTTCCCAGCTGCTTCTGGACGAGAAGACGCTGGTTGCCGATTCCTTCGATGCGGTGGATGCTATTTTTGGAAAGGCAAGGGCCACGGGCGTAGGGGCAGATGCCGACTTAGGCGGGATGCATGATGCCCCGGATGAGGCGGATGCTGCGGCGGACTCGTCAGATGCAGAGACTCCTGATGAAAAAACCATGCTGGGTAATATGGCGGAGACTATCGGCAAGGCCATGAGCCCGGGGATATTGTGCTACCGAAATGATGATGACGGGACCATAGTATACATCAATGAAAGCGCCTGCAAGATGTTAGGGTATGAACGAGAAGAGATACGGACACTTTTGATGATAAATTGGCGGAGCTGTCTGTCGGCAGCCAGTTTGAGTCGATGACCGCGAAAAATTCCGCAGAGAATGAAAAGTGGGAAATGCAGATCCTGGGAAACAACGGTGATATGCGATGGATCTCAGGCGTATCATCGTACGACAAAGCAAACGACACTTACTCGGCAATAATTCTGGATGCAACCAAGGAAGTGGAGCGGGCCAAGAGGGAACAGGCGCAGGAAGAGCTGATGAAGCTGCTCAACGAGTCGGGCAATACCATAATATTCGACTATGACGTGGAGAAGGATATCATGGTGAAGGACGTCTACGGCACCGTGGACGGGTTGAAGCGTATGCGCAAGACTAATTACATGCTGAGCGAAAATGGGGACGTAGGCTATATGAGCTCTGAGAACGATGGATTCAGGTCAGGTCTGAGAAAGGCAATAACCTTGTCGGGAAAGGGCAGCTTTGAATTCAGAGCGGATTACGATGGGAAAGGTCTCAGGTGGAAGCGTGCTCATTATTCCGTTCTTGGTAACGATAAGGACGGCGTATACCGCATCATCGGACGGATCGAGGATATAGACGAAAAGCTAAAGCTGCTTGACCGCGAGGCCAAGTGGAAGAAGCGTGCCCAGCACGATCATCTAACAGGTCTTTATTCCAGAAGAACTGGAATCGAAAACATCCGGCGTATGCTTCAAGGAGATCGCCCGGAGGGTATGCAGGTCATGTTTCTCATGGACATCGACGATTTCAAGGCGGTCAATGACACCTACGGACACATCGAAGGGGACAATCTCCTCAAGGGAGTGGGGACTCTGCTCAAGACCATCTTCAGGGGCGACGACATCCTGTTCCGCTACGGCGGTGACGAGATCGTGGCGGTGGTCAACGGTATGCCCGACAGAGAGACCATCGAGGAAAAGGCACGGAACATTTTGCGTTCCATCACCAGGCTCCACACCATCGGCGGCCAGCAGATCCACTGCAGCATCGGTATCGCCATCAGGACCGATGAAGCCTATCCGGACCAGCTATTCGAAAAAGCCGACCGAGCCATGTACCGCGCCAAACACGCCGGCAAAAACTGCTTTGTGGTGGAGTAGGCTAATATAATAAAAAAAAACGGAACTAAATGTCCCGTTTTCTTATAGCTTGGTACTCCCTAGGGGAGTTGCGAAAATGCTTCGCATTTTCCGTCCTGCGCCTTCATTTCATTGCGGCTTGGACACGTCGCTACTCGACCGTTCACAGGACGGTCTCGTTTGACGC
>JAUNBU010000166.1 GCA_030526925.1 Bacillota bacterium
CCGCTAGCACTCTTTAGTTGTCCGCCGTCTTTTCTTCCAGCTCCAGCTTGATGTTCATGGTCTGGTTGTTGCGGACGATGGTAAAGGTCAGTGTGTCTCCCACCTCATGAGAGGTGATGATGGAGGACAGTACGTTAAAGGACGTGATATCCTCTCCGTCCACCTGATACACCATATCCCCCTGCTGGAAGCCGGCCTTTTTGGCGTTATCTCCGTCCACCGAGTAGATGTAAACATTGGTGCTCTGGCTTCCGCTGAAAAACTGCTCCATGGAGTTCTGCTGGCTGCTTGCTTCCGTATAGGTCATGCCCGTAGACGGCTGCCCGCTGACGTAGCCCTGATCCATCAGCTGCTGCGCCACGTCGGCTGCCTTGTTGATTGGAATGGCAAAGCCCAGACCTTCTACATCGGAGCCGGAGGATTTGGCAACTACGATGCCGATCAGCTGCCCGTCTCCGTTGAACAGTCCGCCGCCGGAGTTGCCCGGATTGATGGAGCTGTCGGTCTGAAGCAAAGTCATGGTCTTGCCGTCGATGACAAGCTCTCTGTCAAGGGCGCTGATGATTCCCGCAGTCACGGTGCCGCCCAGCTCTCCCAGAGGGTTTCCGATGGCGACCGCCATATCTCCTACGGCAAGCTGATCGCTGTTGCCGTAGGTGGCAGGTGTCAGTCCCTTGGCGTTTATCTTAAGTACGGCGATGTCGGTGATGTCGTCGGTCCCGACCAGTTCCGCCTCATACTCCTTTTCGTCGATGGTGGTGACGGTGATCTTGCTGGCGCCTTCGATGACGTGATTATTTGTGACGATATAACCGTCATTGGTGATGATGACGCCGCTTCCTGCGCCTTCCGTCACGTATTGCTGCATCCAGCTGTCGGAGGAAACGCTTTCAGTCTTGATTTCCACTACGCTGGCTTTAGCCGCCTCGGTGATCTCCTGCACGGTCATATTGCTGCCTGTGGCGTCCTCCAGAGTGTAGCCTGTGGTGGTGGCGCTTCCTGTTTTGCTGCTGCCGTGGTCGTTAGCCAGCAGGTTGTTGGCAAGTACTGCGCCGCCTGCTCCGAAAACTCCGGATACCACCAGGCAAAGTACTATGAAAAGTACCAGAGTTTTTCGTGTAAAGGTGATTGGCGGTGACGGTTTCTTTTCTTTTTTGAATTTGGTCTCGCCGGAGCGGCTGTCCCAGGATCCACCCTGCCCGCCGTAGCTGTCTTGATAGGCTGCGCCGGATTCCGCTTGCCCGCTGTAGTCGCTTCCATGGAAAGGATTCGCCTGCCCGGCTGTTCCGGAAAATCCCGTCTGGGTGCGAGCCTTGAATGCCTCTCTGGGATCTCTGTAGCTTCTGCCCATATTATCTTTCCTGCCATAATCGTCCATATACGTTACCTCTTTTCGTGAGATTGAATTTATGATCCGGCGAAACCGCCATATTCCTGTCCTTTGCCATAAATATACAAATCCATTATGTCAGTTCCGTGTTGAAAATATGTGAATATCTGAAGAAAAAGTTAAACATTTGCTCCATAATTCCTCAATAATATGATAAAATCGAATCAGTAAAAAAATAAGAGGGAAAACTAACATGAGTAAAGCCATCATTGCTGTTGATAAAAGCCGGTCTTTCCGCGTATATACTACTATCACCACCGACCTGGTCCGGGAAGCGACGGACATCCATCAAACCACGCCGCTGGCTGCTGCCGGTCTGGGAAGAGTCCTGACGGCTGCCGGGCTCATGGGCATCATGCTCAAGGAGCCGGACAACAAGCTGACGGTCCAGTTCAAGGGTGACGGTCCCGCAGGACAGATCCTGGCGACCGCATATGGCAACGGCAATGTAAAGGGCTACATTTCCAACCCGCAGGCGGATCTGCCTTTAAAGGCAAAGGGCAAGCTGGACGTGGGCGGTTCCCTGGGCACGGGCGAGCTGACGGTCATCAAGGACCTGGGGCTCAAAGAGCCCTACATCGGTACCATAGCTTTGGTGAGCGGCGAGATCGCCGAAGACCTGACAGCATACTTTTACATTTCGGAGCAGCAGAACTCCTCGGTAGCCCTGGGCGTCAAGATAGAAAGGGACTACACCATAGGCGCAGCAGGCGGGCTGATCATCCAGATGCTGCCCGGCGCAGAAGAGGGCGCTGTGGATGCTCTGGAAAAGCTGGTGGCGGACATGGAGCCGCTGACGACGGTCATCTCCCGGGTAGTAGACAAAAACAGAACGGCCACGGAAGCAGGACTTGTGAGACTGCTGCTTGAGGAGCTTTTCCATGAGATGCCGGAGGAATACAAGCCGGAGCCGCTGGAGGCGCGAGACATCAACTGGGCGTGCGACTGCAGCTACGAAAGACTGGAGCAAGTGCTCATGACCCTGGGCGCCAAAGAACTCAAGCAGATAATAGAAGAAGACGGCAGGGCAGAGCTGCAGTGTCAGTTTTGCCTGAAGAAATATGAATTTGATAAAGCAGAGCTCAGCGGGATACTGGAGGCGATAGGTCCTCCGGACGCATCGGGCACTTGATAGGAGAATAGATATGAGAGAAATCATCGTGAAGATAAAGGGGCACCAGATGAGCCCGGAAGCCGGTGAAGAGACCATGGAGTTCATCACCGAAGCCAAGCTTTATGAGAGGGGCGAAGCCATTTACCTGATCTACGAAGAAAGCGAGCTTTCCGGAGTGCCCGGCTGCAAGACACGGCTCAAGCTCAAGGGCAACGAGGTCCAGATGAAGCGGTTCGGTCAGGGCGCAGGTCCCGGCAACGAGATCCACTTCGAGAAGGGCAAACGGTACACCGGTCTCTATGAAACGCCTTACGGCGCCATCGAGATGGAGGTGCTGACCAATAAAATAGAGAACACCCTGTCGGCAGAGGGCGACGGGCAGCTTGACATCGACTACAGCATCAGCCTGAAGGGGCTCGCAGAGGGCAGGAACAGGCTGAACATCACCCTTATGTAAAGGAGAAAAGGAGGCGAAAGAAAGCTTATGATGAGCAGAAGAACCATCGTCATCGTATCCATCGCTATCATCGTAACGATGGTAGTCACTACCGTAACCTGCGCCATCGTCTATCTGTAAAGGACAGGGCGCGAAAAAATCAGCATTTTGGAGGGAAATATGTCAGCAATAGGGTTCAGTGCAGAAAAGTACATCGAAGAACAGTCAAAGTACATCCTGGAGAGGATCCAGGCAGGGAACAGCGACAGGCTTTACCTGGAGTTCGGCGGCAAGCTGGTGCAGGACAAGCACGCCATGAGAGTCCTGCCGGGCTTCGACGAAAACGCCAAGATCAAACTGCTCCACAGGATGCGGGAGCAGGCAGAGATCATCATATGCATCTATTCGGGAGACATCACCACCAACAAGACGCGCCAGGACTTCGGCATAACCTACGACCTGGAGGTGCTGCGTCTCATCGATATGTTCCGCAGATATGAGCTGGAGATCAACAGCGTGGTAGTCACCAGGTACACGGAGGACGCCCCTGCGGTAGATAATTTCATCAACAAGCTGGAGCGGAGAGGGATCAAAACCTATAAGCACCGGTTCACAAAGGGCTATCCCACGGACGTGGACACCATCGTAAGCGATGAAGGCTACGGCGCCAATCCCTACATAGAAGTAACGAAACCGCTGGCTGTGGTAACCGGACCGGGCGGCGGCAGCGGCAAGCTGGCGACCTGTCTTTCCCAGCTTTACCACGAATTCCGGCTGGGCAGGAAGGCACGCTACGCCAAGTTCGAGACCTTTCCTATATGGAACATACCCCTCAAGCATCCTGTCAACGTGGCATACGAAGCAGCCACCGCAGACCTTAAAGACGTGAACATGATCGATTCCTTCCATCTGGACGCCTACAATGAAATGGCAGTCAACTACAACAGGGATCTTGAAGTTTTCCCTGTGGTCAAGAGGATCATCGAGAAGATCACCGGAGAAGAGTCGGAATACAAGTCGCCTACGGATATGGGCGTCAACAGGGCGGGATTCGGCATCATCGACGACGAAGTGGTGAAGGAAGCCGCCCGCCAGGAGATAATCAGAAGATATATGATCGCCCAGTGCGACTACAAAAAAGGAAAGATCGACAACGACACTCTGAAGCGGACCAAGCTGCTGATGGACGATCTGGAGCTTTCCGTGGAGGACAGGAAGGTAGTCATGCCGGCGAGGGAATACGCCGAGAAGAAGAAGGATTGCGACGAACGATACGTCAACGTGGTAGTCATGGCAATGGAAATGGAGGACGGGACCATTATAACGGGCAGGAGCTCTCGTCGTATGGTTGCGGCGGCTGCCGCCGTGCTCAACTCCATCAAATACCTGAGCGGCATAGCTGATGAGCTTCATCTGATCTCGCCTAATATACTCAAGAGCATCCAGGAACTGAAGACGGAGGTGCTCATGTCGGAGAAGTCCAGTCTTAACTGCGAGGAGATACTGACGGCGCTGACCATATCGGCGGCAACAAATCCGTCGGCGGAAGCGGCGCTTACCAAGATACCGTGTCTGCGTGGCTGCAAAGCTCACTGTACGGCTATCCTTTCCGATAAGGACGAGAAGACGTTAAAAGCGCTGGGCATCGACGTGACCAGCGACCCTGAATA
>JAUNBU010000167.1 GCA_030526925.1 Bacillota bacterium
CCGTTTTTCTCTGGCTTCTGCTTCCTCGCGGCGAACATCCTCTGCCTTTTTGATCACCTTAAGACCGCTTCTTCGCTTCGGCGCTTCCGGTTTTGAGGCAGTATCCTTCGCTGCAGCTTTTTCCTTCACAGCAGCAGTAGTTTTCTTTTCTTTTGCGGCAGCCTCGCCAACCTTCTTTTCGGCAACGGCTTTCTTCTCCGCCGTCTTCTTTGCTGCCGGTTTTTCAGCCGTTTCTTCCGCAACCGCTTTTTTCTCGGCAACGTCTTCCTTGACGACCTTCTTCTCTATTACCTTAGGAACTACCGGCTTTCCTGTCGGCGGTTTAGGTCTTCCCTCCACTTCCTTAGGTACTACCGGCTTTCCTGCCGGCGGCTTGGCTACCGGCGTCTTTGGGGCGGTCTTTACAGCCTGCTTTGCAGCCTTCTTCACTTCCGGCAGCTTGATCTTTGCCGCCTTTACCGTGACTTTCGGCTCGTCGTCCTTCTTCTCATTTTCCGACTTCTTGGCCTTGACCCTTACAACCTTGGTTTCCGTATGAGCGCTGCTTTTCATAATGGTGTTCTTTACTGCAGTCGCATCTATGTCAGACAGCTCATCACTTATCTTTGTTACGGCAACTCCCATGGTCTTTGCTTTCTCAAGGACTTCTTTGCCGGTCAGATTAAGCTCTGCTGCCAGTTCCTTTATTTTCATACGCACTACCTCCTTCAAATACTTTCCCGCTCTATTTCATCTAAAATAACTTTCGCAAAATTTTCATCGCATACGGCGAAGGTGTTTCGTCCTGATGCCCCGATGGCATGAGACAGCTCATCGCTGCTCCCGTACTTGACAAATTCCACTCCGTATTTTCTGATTTCTTTCATGATCTTCTTCTCGCTGTTTTCCGAGATGTCCTCCGCCAGGATCATCAGCTTGACTTTTCCCTTCGCCATGGCAAAGGTGCAGGTATTGACTCCCGCCGCCAGGTTTCCCGACTTCTTGGCAAATCCCAGATAGCTAATCACTTTTCGTTTCATATTCGGACAACTCCTGAAAAATCCGCTCCATGTCTTCTCCGCTGACTTCCATTCCCAGGCTTCTCTGGAGAGCTCGCTTTTTCTTCGCTTTCTCCATGCAGTCCCGGTCGGGGCAAAGGTACACGCCTCTGCCTTTCGCCTTTCCCGTCGGATCCAGCGTTACACGTCCTTCATAGCCTGCGATCCTTATCAGTTGGCTCTTGGGCTTTGATTCCATGCAGCCGGCGCATCTTCTCATGGGGATTTTTTTATCCTTCAACCTTATCGCCCCCATCTTCAGGCGCCGCTTCATCGCCGGTGTCCTCTTCCGGTGCCTCTTCAGCCTCCGGCTCTTCCTCTGTTTCTTCGTCGTCAGCCTCCGGCTCTTCCTCCGGCTCAGCGTCTTCCTCGTCCTCCGGCGCTTCTTCAACAGATTCCGGCTCCTCTTCGGTCTCTACATACTCTATATCGTCTTCTTCGTATTCTATTTCATCGTCGTATTCTTCGTATTCGCCCTCTTCATATTCCTCGTAGTCGTCTTCGCCGTCTCCGAAATACTGGCTGTGGCTCTTGATGTCGATCTTCCATCCGCACAGCTTAGCGGCAAGCCTCACATTCTGCCCTTCCTTACCGATGGCAAGAGACAGCTGGTAATCCGGCACAACCACCGTAGCGGCGTTCTCCTCCTCGTCTACGATGACTTCCTCCGCCTTGGCAGGGCTCAGTACGTTCTTTATCAACACCCGCGGGTCCTCATCCCAGGTGGTGATGTCGATCTTCTCTCCGAACAGCTCATCTACCACGTTTCTGACTCTGGAGCCGCCCGTTCCTACACATGCTCCTACAGGATCCACATTCTCATCATCCGTATAAACGGCTATTTTGGTTCGGGAGCCTGCTTCTCTGGCAATGCTCCTGATCTCCACCGTTCCGTCCTCTATCTCCGGAACCTCCAGCTCAAACAGCCTCTCTACGAAGCCCGGATGCGTTCTGGAAAGGAATATCTGCGGTCCTTTAGTGCTCTTTCTAACGTCCATGATGTAGGCTTTGATCCTGTCGTTGACTCTGTATCGTTCTCCTGCAGCCCGTTCTCCTGCTACCAGGATTCCTTCGGTGTTTCCCATATTCACGAAAATGGTCTCGTTGCTGATTCGCTGCACCACGCCTGTGACAAGATCTCCCTGTCTGCTGATGTAGTTGTCGAAGATCATGCCACGTTCAGCTTCTCTGATCCTCTGGACAACCACCTGCTTCGCCGTCTGGGCCGCGATCCTGCCGAAATCCTTTGGCGTCACCTGGTATTCCACCACGTCGCCCACCTCGTACCGAGGATCTATTTCAAGAGCATCTGCCAGGGACACCTGTGTGAATTCGTCTTCAACTTCTTCAACCACGTCCCTCTGCATCAGTACCATCACATCTCCCGATTCTCTATCGATACTCACTCTCACGTTCTGAGATGTCCCGTAGTTCTTCTTGTATGCTGATACAAGCGCCGATTCAATGGCTTCGATGAGCACATCCTTTGAGATACCTTTCTCTTTCACCAGATCATCGATTGCTTTTATAAAATCACTGTTCATCTTTTTTCTATTCCTCCTGTCTAAAATATGACTGCCAGCTTAGCCTTGGCAATTTCAGATAACTGCAATGTCCACTCTTTATCCTGCTGGTCTACGACCTTAATAACATCTCCCGAAACATCATGGAGCACGCCGCAGATATTTTTCGTGCCGTCTTTTCCCTGATAGAGCTTTATCTCTACCTGGCTTCCCTTGAACCGTTCATAATGCTCCTGTTTGAGCAGCGCTCTGTCCATACCCGGAGACGATACCTCCAGATAGTAGTTCTGCTCGATGGGGTCTTCCCGGTCCAGCTGCTCGCTGAGAAATCTGCTGACCTTCTCGCAGTCTTCAGTCCCGATATACTCGTCTCCCGAAGCCCGGTCCACGTAGACCCGCAGGAACCAGTCCTTGCCTTCTTTGACGAATTCCGTATTATACAGCTCATAACCTTCCTGCGCCAGGAAATCCTCCAACAGCTCCGACACCAGATCGGTGATCTTTTTCTTTGCCATAAACACTCCTCTTTCAATTGGTTTATTTTTTTGTATTGCGGCGTCCGGTCCCTGTTCTCCAAAATCCGATCCCATCCCACGCTGCTGAGGGGTCAGCCACTTACAAAATGAAAGAGTGGGCGTTGACCCACTCTTGCTAAATCGATTAGTTTTAACAATGACTATACTACCATATCCTGCAAGTCTTTGCAAGTGTTTAATTGCAACCTTTCACGAAAAATCAGGAAAATTTTTCATCGAGGTTTTTCACCGGATCATATCCTGGAACAAACTGATCTGTGCTGTCTCCGGCAATCCTTCCAGAACGCCGTGCCTGCAAAGCTCCTCGATGGCAGTCCTGGTCACCTTACCCCTCTCATTCACATCCTCCAGCGTCTCGTAAGGCCGCTTCTCGTATTCCTCGACCAAGCTGGTGGCGGCAGTCTCTCCGATCCCTGCGATTGCAACGAAAGGCAGCATTACCTTGCCTTCGTGGACCACGAAATCCAGCGCCCTGGAGATCCCCAGCCTGGCAGGTGCGAACTCATAGCCTCTGGCGTACATCTCGTATGCCACCTCCAGAACGGGCAGATCGTCCTCTTCCTTCTTGGATGCGTCCTTGCCCTTTTTGATGATCTCGTCCATTTTGGCTCCCACGGCATCCTTGCCCTTTAAAATGGTCTTCTCGTCGAAGTTGGCAGCCTTTGCAGTAAAGTGGACGGCATAGAACTCCAGAGGGTGATAGACCTTGTAGTATGCTATCCTGTTGGACATCATCACGTATGCCACAGCATGGGCCCTCGGGAACATGTACTTGATCTTTTTGCAGGAATCGATGTACCACTCCGGCACGTCGTGCTCCCGCATCAAAAGCTCCTGCTCCTCTGTCAGCCCTTTGCCCTTACGAACCTTTTCCATGATGTTGAAAGCGTCCTTGTTTGGAAGTCCCTTGAGGCGCAGGTAGTTCATGATGTCGTCTCTGGTGGAAATGGCATCCTTCATGGTTGCCTCGCCGCTCCTGATATAGTCCTGGGCGTTGTTGAGCCATACGTCCGTCCCGTGGGAAAAGCCTGAGATACGCACCAGGTCGGCGAATGCATCCGGCTTGGTGTCGTCCAGCATCTGGCGGACGAATTTCGTCCCGAATTCCGGTATCCCGAAGCTGCCATGGGTGAATCTGTAGTTTTTTTCCTTGATGTCAAGACCTTCTACGCCGTTGAAAATGCTCATCACCTTATCGTCCTTGATGGGAACCTTCAGCGGATCCACTCCCGTCATATCCTGCAGCTGACGTATCATGGACGGCGCATCATGGCCCAGGATGTCCAGCTTCAGCAGGTTCTGGTCGATGGAATGATAGTCGAAATGGGTGGTGACGATATCCGATTTCACATCGTTGGCGGGATGCTGCACCGGACAGAACTCGTAGATTTCGTGACCTTCGGGTACGATGATGATCCCACCGGGATGCTGTCCGGAGGTCTTCCTGACCCCTTCGCAGCAGGAGGTGAGCCTGTCCAGCTCGAACTTGTTGACGTTCT
>JAUNBU010000008.1 GCA_030526925.1 Bacillota bacterium
AGCTCCGTCAGCTGCGTTCCGATTCCGGAAATAACGCCGAAAAAGGTAAGTACGAAGCAGAGGACGATGATGGTCCAGTAGTTGGCCCTCATCGTTTTTTTGGCACGTCGCTTTAGCTGTTTGTTGTTCCACATAGTGATCCCCGTTTCTTTTTGCAAATACTTCTTCTTCTTTTTCTGTGTATCTTTTTGGTTACATTATCTTGTCATATCTGTAAACAGTATAATCCATGGGATATACACGCCGCAAGGGGTATTTCCCTAAAATCTGTATTTTCGTCATTTCACCAGCGGCGTTCCTGTCATTTCCTCAGGTATGAAAAGCCCCATCAGTCTAAGCAGCGTCGGCGCTATATCACACAGCCTGCCTCCGTCCTTAAGCTCTTTTGGCTCCCGGGAAATATGGATCAGCGGCACATGGTTGAGCGAATGAGCCGTTATGGTGTTGCCATCTTCATCCAGCATAACATCCGCATTGCCGTGATCTGCCGTCAGCAGGATCTGTCCGTCCTTTGCAAGAACATCATCCACGATCTGAGGGACGCATCGCTCCAGTGCTTCAATGGCCTTGGTGGCAGCTTCCATGATGCCCGTATGACCCACCATGTCGGCGTTGGCAAAGTTGAGGATGATCAGATCGTACTGATCCGAGTTTATGGCTTCAAGGACTTTCTCGGTCACCTCATAGGCGCTCATTTCCGGCTGCAAATCATAGGTAGGGACCTTCGGAGAAGGCACCAATATCCTGTCTTCGTTTCGATTTGGCGCCTCGACGCCGCCGTTAAAGAAGAAAGTGACGTGGGCGTACTTTTCCGTTTCAGCTATGCGAAGCTGTTTCAGGCCCAGGTCGGCAACGTATTCTCCCAGGGTGTTCTTCAGGGATTCAGGTGGAAAGGCCAGAGTTACATTTGGCATCTCCGCATCGTATTGGGTCATGCAGATATAGCAAAGGTCCTGCAAAATCTTTTTTCGCGGAAAGCCGTCGAAGTCCGGGTCTATAAAGGCTCTGGTGATCTCTCTGGCTCTGTCGGGCCGGAAGTTATACATGATCATGGCGTCGCCGTCGGATACGGGCAGCGCTCCGTCAACTACGGTAGGAAGGACAAATTCGTCGTTTTCCTCTCTGTCGTAGGCAGCCCGGATCGCATCTTCTTCTGTCTCAGCATGAAAGCCTTCACCCAGAGTCATGGCATCATATGCCTTCTGCACGCGATCCCAACGCTTATCCCTATCCATGGCGTAGTATCTGCCGGAGATGACGCCTATGGTGCCAAGACCGGTACGGTCCATGTGGTTTTGCAGAGCCTCAATGTATTTGCCTGCGCATCTTGGCGGAACGTCGCGGCCGTCCAGGAAGCAGTGGACGCACAGCTTCTCGACGCCTTTTTTCTTTGCCAGGTCGATGAGGGCAAACAGATGGTTGATATGGCTGTGGACGCCTCCATCGGAAAGAAGACCCAGCAGGTGCAGGGTGGAGCCGTGTTTTTTCACATGGTCGATGGCCTTGCCGAAGGCAGGATTTTCAAAAAAACTGCCATCTTCGATGGCTTTAGTGATCATGGTCAGATCCTGATATACGACTCTGCCGGCGCCGATGTTGAGATGGCCCACTTCAGAGTTTCCCATCTGACCCTCCGGCAAGCCAACGGCAAGACCGGAAGCCTTGAGGGTAGTACCGGGATAGGTTCGGAATATCTCATCCAGCTTTGGTTTATGAGCGGCGGCAATGGCGTTGCCGTAGCGGTCTTTATTGATACCGTATCCATCTAAAATCATCAGCATGGTCGGACGTTTGAAATTGTTCATTTAAATTCCTCCGGTTGTAGTGAAATAATCTCCAGGTTGTAGTGAAATGTTTTGAGGTTTTACCTCAAAACATTATAACACAAATCCTCAAAACTCATATAGGTATAACTTGATTTTTTTGGTATAATGGGAGAGAAAAGAAATCACATCGAATCAAACGAAGGGGAGTTCTCATGAATTGGACGGAAGGGCAAAGACAGACCATAGAGACGAGAAACAAAAACATACTGGTGTCGGCGGCGGCAGGTTCCGGTAAGACGGCTGTCCTCATAGAGAGGATAAAGCAGCTGATTTTAAAAGATAAGACGGACCTGGACCGGTTTTTGATCACAACCTTTACCAATGCGGCGGCAGCGGAGATGAAGGAGCGTCTGGAAAAAGCCATACGTGAGGAGTTGAAAAACCCGGAAGCAGATAAAGCCTTCCTGAAGAGGCAGATCAACCTGATGGGAAAGGCAAACATCAGCACTTTCCATACCTTTTCCCTGGAAATAATGAGGAGGTACTTCTACCTGACGGACCTGGAGCCGGGCTTTAAGATCGGCGATGAAATACAGGTCTCCCTGCTGAAAAACGAAGCGGTGGATCAGCTGTTTGAGGAACGGTTCGAAGATGATTATGAAAGCTTTACAGCCTTTCTAAAGAAATACAGCAGCGACAGAAGCGAAAAGAAGATCAAGGACAACATCCTCTCCATATATAAGGAGCTTCGCAGCGTCCCCCACTATCTGCAATGGGCGAAGGAACGAGCGGAGCTGCTGAATACGCCATCTCCTATGGAGGCGCTGGGTTTGACGGGATTCATCCTGGGGCAGACCGCCCGAAAGCTGGAAGAATCAGCGGACCTTTACGAAAGGGCAGCGGGATCGCTTGAGGATGCGGGGATCGACAGCCTCTGTGCCAAGGCGGAGCAGGACGCAGAACGGGTAAGAGAAGCTGCTGTAATGGCTAAAGCTGCGGTCGAGGCCTTTGCGGAGAAGGGAGCGGATGAACAGGTCAGCGAGAAGCTGGAGCAGCTAAAAGGATTTCTCTCCGATCCTGGGTTTCAAACCATGAGGGCTACCAAAGCGGAAAAAGAGGATTACGACCAAATCAAGGAGCAGGTGGGGAATCTGCGAAAGAAGGGCAGGAAGATCATCAAGGATCTGGACGGTAAGTTTTTCCAGAGATCCTTTGTACAGTACGACGAAGAACTGCGGGAAAGCTACGAAGATACAATGTACTTCACGGGCCTCATTGAGGATTTCGAGAAGCTGTTTCGGGAGAAAAAGCGGGAGAAAAACCTGGTGGATTTCGATGATGCCATGCACTATGCCATCGATATACTGCAGGATCCTATGGCGTCAGCCGAGTATCGGGAAAGGTTCCGCTATATTTTCGTGGACGAATTTCAGGACAGCAACATGCTGCAGGAGGCCATCCTGGAGAAGATCGCAGGCGAAGACAACCTGTTCATGGTCGGTGATGTCAAGCAGAGCATATATAAGTTCCGGCTGGCAGAGCCGGAGCTGTTCAAACGGAAATACGCTCTTTACAAAAGCGAGGATGAAACACGTAGCACGAAGATCGACCTTAACAGCAACTTCCGAAGCAAATACAACGTGACCAGGACGGTCAACGCAGTCTTCAGTGACATCATGGAGGATTACGACGAGGATGCGAAGCTCCACTGCACCATCGACAGAGCCTATCCGGGAGAGGAAACGGAGCTGCATATCATCAGCAGGACCGGCTCACAGGAACCGGAGTCCGAAAGCGCAGGCGGCGCAGATAATCAGTTCCTGCAGCAGGGAGGACCTGAGCAGATAAGGCAGGAGCTTTCTGAGACGGACGAGACCGAGGAGATGGAAAGCGCAGAGCTGGAGGCGGCGCTGATCGCCCGGCTGATCCGAAGGACAGAAGGTGAAGAAATCTACGACGCAAAGGCGGACCGTATGCGGACCATCGGATACGGCGATATTGCCGTGCTTTCAAGAAATAAAACTATGATCGGAGAGATAGAGCGATACCTGAACAATGCAGGTATTCCGGCATTTGGGGAGAGCACCGGCAGCTATTTCGAATCGGTGGAGATCCAGGTGTTTCTCAATCTGCTCAGAGTAATAGATAATACGAGGCAGGACATTCCGCTGCTGTCGGTCATGCGGTCCGTCATCTTCGCTTTCGGCGTCAGGGAATTGGCTTCCATAAGGATCGCCTGCAAGGATGGCAGCTTTTATAACGCCATCAGACAGTACGAAAAAGAGGGAGAGAATATGCTGCTGAGAGAGAAGATCAGCAGGATGATGGAAAGGCTCTCCTACTGGAAGCAGCTGTGCAGGACGGTGACGCTGGAAGAGCTGGTGCGAACCCTCCTTTACGATACGGGGTATTTCGACTACTGCAGCGGACTTCCGGTGGGGCATCAGCGAATTTCCAACCTGCGGCTTTTGATCAGAAAGGCGGCGGAGTTTGAAGATACCAACTACAGCGGACTTTCCGGATTCTTAGCCTACGTGGAGGCAATGAAGCGTGGCAATCTGGCCGTGGGAGAGGCGAGAACGGTAGGCGAGAACGAAAACGTGGTGCGGGTCATGACCGTACACAAGAGCAAGGGTCTGGAGTTTCCGGTGGTGATCCTGGCGGGAGCAGGCAGGGACATAAGGTTCAGAGGCTTCGGCAGCAGCACGGTCATGCACAAGGATTTCGCCATCGCCATGCCTCGCGTAAACAGGGAAGAGCACTGGCATCGGAAGACCATCCTGCAGCGGGCTATCGAGGCGAGAAAGACGGAGGAGGAGCTGGAGGAGGAGATCAGGATACTCTACGTTGCCATGACACGGGCTATGGACAGGCTGGTGATAACGTCTGCCATCAAGGACGCAGAGAAGCTTGACGCCGACGACAGAAGCAAGGGCTCATTTCTTAAGATGCTGTATCCGGCATTTGCATCAACGGAGGAAAAGGTACAGATCCACTACGGAAACCGGATGCTACAGACGGAAGCCTTTGACAGCTTCTCCGGCACGGGGATGGACCCCGCCCTTCGAGACAGGCTTATGTACGGGGCAAGAGAGGGAGAAGAAGCTTCATATCAGCAGGCAGACCGGGACACAAGAGAGCGGATAGAAGAAATCTCAGCCAAGCTTTCCTTCGTATATCCGCACGACCGCAGGGGGACCAAGCTGAAGTATTCGGTGACGGAGCTGAACAGAAGGGATGGAGAAGAGAAACATCTCCGGACCTTGACCGGACCTGCCTTTGCCTTAGAAGAAAGAAGACCGGGCGCTGCCGCATTGGGGACAGCCATGCATTTAGTCATGGAAAAGCTGGACTTCCGAAGGGCGCTGGACCAAGGAAAGGGCTATATCGGTATGCGAGCAGATCAGCTGGTCGCAGAGGGCTTTCTCACGGAGGAAGAACGATTGCAGGTGGATGAGGACGCCATCGCTGCCTTTTTCATGCAGCCTGAAGGAAAGCGTGCCGCCATGGCGGACAGCCTGCAAAAGGAGAGAGAGTTCATTTTGCAGAAGGAGATCGAAGGGGAGGAAGCTATCGTCCAGGGGATCATCGATTGCTACTTCGAAGAGGAAGACGGGCTGGTGCTGATCGATTATAAAAACAGTCGCCTGGGAAGAGACGCGGATCAGGAGCAGGTGGTAAGGGAATACAGGCAGCAGCTTGCTTTATATAGAGAAGCGCTGGAGGCGGCGACAGGCAGACAGGTGAAGGAAATGTACCTCTACTTGTTCAGGTACAGAAAATTCCTTTTGATAGACTGAGTTTTGTGAAGCTGCAGCTGAGAAAGTCCTCGGGAAGACCACACGAAAAAAACACAAAAAAATGTGAAGAAAAATTGCAAATAAGTGTTGACATTACTATATATAGGTGGTAAATTTAAATTGTGATTAGCACTCGCAAATAAAGAGTGCTAACAAGAGGAGGCCGGATATGGATTTAAGTGAAAGAAAACTAAAAATATTGCAGGCCATAATCTCTGATTTCATCAGGACTGCCGAGCCGGTTGGCTCCAGGACCATATCGAAGAATTATGACTTGGGCATCAGCCCTGCAACCATAAGAAATGAAATGTCGGATCTTGAGGAGCTGGGGTATCTGACCCATCCTCATACGTCTTCGGGTAGAGTACCTTCCGAGAAGGCTTACAGGCTCTACGTCAACGAGATGATGAGCAAGCGTGAGCTGACGGAGGCGGAGAAGGATGCCATCGCCACCAGCCTTTACAACAACGTATCGGAGCTGGAGAACATGGTCCAGCGGGCGGCACACATACTATCGGAAATCACCAATCTGACTTCCTTCGCACTGACACCGCGAAAGGACGAGGATAAGCTGAAATACATCAACCTGCTGCAGGTGGACGATCATACTGTGGTGCTGATGCTGGTATCGGAGAGCGGTAAGGTATCTAACACGGCGGTAAGGCTGGATGCACCGGCATCGGAAGAGACGCTGCGGATCCTGGCAAAGACCATGACCTACAGCTACCGCGGCAAGACTTTGAGCGAAGCGCTGACCTTGGATATCATCAAGAACTTCAAGGCTGACGCGGGAGCCATGGCAATGTTCGAGAAAAACATAGTGCCAAGCTTCGTTAAGACTTTGGAAGAAATGCTCAACGTGAACCTTTACATGGATGGGCTTACCAATATATTTTCCCTGCCGGAATACAACGACCTGGACAGGGCAAAAATGTTCCTGGAGATGGTCAGCAAGAAGGAAGATCTGACGAGAACGCTGATCAACAGGGAAAACGGCGTGATCATCACCATAGGCAACGAGAACCAGGACGAATACATGCAGGATTGCAGTCTGATCACTGCAACCTATCATGTGGACGGCAAGCTGCTGGGAAAGATCGGCGTTATAGGTCCTACGAGGATGCGGTATGATGAGGTTACATCGGTAGTTGAATACCTGACAGATAATATAAGCAAGGCGTTTATGATCGCGGAAGGAGACGATGATGGCAAAGATTGATCAAGAAAAAAACAAGCAGGAACAGGCAGAAGAAAAGCAGGCAGAAAAGCAGACAGCGGATCAGTCGGCGGAAGCCAGGAAAGAGGAGGAGAAGGAAGCTAAAGCTGCGGATGCGGCCGGTGAAACAGGCGATGCCGATGAGGCAGCAGGTGCAGAGGCTGAACAAGCAGATGCAGGAGAAGCGAAGCAGGAGCCGGAGGAGGACGAGAATACCAAGTATCTGAGACTGATGGCAGACTTCCAAAACTATAAAAAACGGGTAGAAAAAGAAAAGACAGATCTTTATTCATATGCTAACGAGAAGATCGTCGCAGAGCTGCTGGACGTTCTGGATAATTTCGAGAGAGCGCTTGGGCAGGAAGAGAGCGGCGACAGCTTCAAGGAAGGTATGGTGATGATATTTAAACAGCTGGGCGACGTACTGGAGAAGTCGGGTCTGGCAGAGATCCCCGCACTGGGAGAGGACTTTGATCCTAATGTCCACAATGCGGTGATGACCGAGGAAACTGAAGAATATGAAAGCGGAAAGGTTTCCGGCGTAATGCAAAAAGGCTACACCCTGAACGGCAAGGTAATCAGACCGTCCATGGTGAAGGTCGTAGGCTAGCTTTCAGAACATAGAACGAGGAGGAAAATAAAATGGGAAAAGTAATAGGAATCGACTTAGGAACAACAAACTCGTGCGTAGCGGTTTTAGAAGGTGGAGAACCTGTTGTAATCGCCAATGCAGAGGGTAACAGAACCACACCATCCGTTGTGGGATTTGCGAAGAACGGAGAAAGACTGGTAGGAGAGACTGCCAAGAGACAGGCGATCACCAATCCGGAGAGGACCATCGCATCCATCAAGAGATACATGGGCTCCGATCACACTGTAGAGATCGATGGCAAGAAGTACACGCCGCAGGATATCTCGGCAATGACTCTGGGCAAACTGAAGACGGATGCAGAAAGCTATCTGGGAGAAAAGGTGACGGAGGCTGTTATCACAGTACCGGCATACTTTACCGACAGCCAGAAGCAGGCAACCAAGGATGCAGGAAAGATCGCAGGTCTCGATGTCAAGAGAATCATCAACGAGCCGACGGCCGCATCACTGGCTTACGGTCTTGATAAGGATGAAGCGCAGCACAAGATCCTGGTTTACGACCTGGGCGGCGGTACATTCGACGTATCCATCCTGGAGCTGGGCGACGGCGTATTCGAAGTATTGGCTACCAACGGCAACAATAAGCTGGGCGGCGACGACTTCGACGAAGTGCTGCTCAACTTCATGGCAGACAGCTTTGCCAAGGAAAATGGCGTAGACCTGAGAAACGATAAGATGGCACTCCAGAGACTGAAGGAAGCTGCCGAGAAGGCTAAGAAAGAGCTTTCCAGCGCTCAGACTACCAATGTAAACCTGCCGTTCATCACGGTAAACGAAAACGGTCCGCTCCACATGAACATGGATATTACGAGAGCTAAGTTTGAACAGCTGACTGCCGATCTGGTAGAGAAGACCATCGAACCGATGAAGAAAGCCATGGCAGATGCAGGTGTGACCAACAGCGACATCTCCAAGGTTATCCTGGTAGGCGGCTCTACGAGGATCCCTGCCGTACAGGAAGCAGTAAAGAAAGTAACGGGCAAGGATCCGTTCAAGGGCATCAACCCGGACGAATGCGTCGCCATCGGTGCGGCTATCCAGGCAGGCGTGCTGACCGGTGAAGTCAACGACGTATTGCTGCTGGACGTAACACCGCTGTCCCTTTCCATCGAAACGCTGGGCGGCGTAGCTACCAAGCTGATCGAAAGAAACACCACTATTCCGACGAAGAAGAGCCAGATATTCTCAACGGCAGCAGACAACCAGACTGCGGTAGACATCCACGTAATGCAGGGTGAACGAGATATGGCTTCCGGCAACACGACTCTGGGAAGATTCCAGCTGACAGGTATTCCGCCTGCTCCGCGCGGCATCCCGCAGATCGAGGTTACCTTTGATATCGACGCCAACGGCATCGTCAACGTAAGCGCCAAGGATATGGGAACAGGTAAGGAACAGAGCATTACAATCACATCTTCCACAAAGCTTTCAGACGATGAGATCCAGGCCAAGGTAAAGGAAGCAGAGCAGTTCGCAGAAGAAGATAAGAAGCGAAAGGAAGAAGTCGAGGTTAGAAATAGGGCGGAAACCCTGATTTACGAAACAGAGAAAAACGTAAAGGAACTGGAAGGCTCCCTTTCCGAAGACGAGAAAAACGACATCATGGCTGCCAAGGAAGACCTTTCCAAGGCGCTGGAAGCAAACAACATAGATGACATCAAGGCGAAAACGGAAGCTCTCACCGAGAAGTTCCACACTATTTCGGCGAAGATGTACCAGCAGGCACAGCAGGCAGGTGCAGATCCGAATATGGGCGGAGCGGCAGGAGCAGGTCCGGAAGCGGATGCAGGAGCTTCCCAGGCACAGGATGATAACGTAGTAGACGCTGACTATGAAGTGGTAGACGAAGACAAAGATAAGGAAAACGACAACTAATTTAAGAGGAACAGATCATGGCAGATAAAAGAGATTACTACGAAGTCCTGGGATTAAAAAAAGGTGCCAGCGACGACGAAATCAAAAAAGCTTTTCGAAAAATGGCGATGAAATATCACCCGGATAAAAATCCGGGTGATAAAGCTGCTGAGGAAAAGTTCAAAGAGGTCAACGAAGCCTATGCGGTTTTATCGGATCCCGATAAGAAGGAAAAGTACGACAGATTCGGTCACGCCGGTGTAGATCCCAATGCAGGATTCGGCGGCGGCGGAGCCGGTGGTTTCGGAGGGTTCGGCGGCTTTGAGGATATTTTCGATATGTTCGGCGGCGCCTTCGGAGGATTCGGCGGCGGCGGTGGAAGCCGTGGACGCAGGAACGGTCCGCGAAAGGGAAGCGATCTTCAGAAAGCCATTACCATCGATTTCAAGGAAGCTGCCTTTGGGACTAAGAAGCAGATCCGCATCAATAAATATGTCAAGTGCAAGACCTGCGGCGGCAGCGGCGCCGCACCGGGGACTTCCAAGAAAAAATGCCCGAACTGCGGAGGAACAGGCGAAGTGAGGACTTCACAGAGAACGCCTCTGGGGACTTTTCAGAGCGTTTCACCTTGTCCGGACTGTAACGGCACCGGAGAGATCAACGAAACGCCTTGCAAGGACTGTGGCGGCACCGGAAAGGTTCGCGACAACGTGACCATTTCCGTCAACATTCCGGCAGGTGTTGATAACGATTCGGTTATCCCTATCAGAGGACAGGGAGAGCCGGGCATCAACGGCGGACCGGACGGCGATCTTTATATCGTCATCAACGTGAAGCCGCACAAGCTGTTCGAGCGAAGAGGCCAGGACCTGTGGCTTGAGATCCCTATCAGCTTCAACCAGGCTGCGCTGGGAGACGACATCACCGTGCCTACTTTGGAAGAAAAGGTTTCCTATAAGGTTCCTGCGGGGACCCAGCCGGGAACCGTGTTCAGGCTCAAGGGCAAGGGCATCAAGAGCGTGCGAGGCAGCAAGAAGGGCGACCTTTACGTGAGGGTGACGCTGGAGATCCCGACCAAGCTCAACTCCAAGCAGAAGAAGGCCATCGAGACCATGGGTAAGACGGTGACCAACGACTGCTATCAGAAGAAGAGCAATTTCCTTGATTCCATCAAAGAGTTTTTCTCGTAAAATGTTTAAAAAAAGAAGAAAAGAAAAAAATCAAATCATAGAACCGGGGAAGGAGCTGATGTTCAATAACCGGTTTTTATTACGGCTGCTGTGGCCGCTTCTGGTGGAACAGCTGCTGGTATTTGCCGTGGGGCTGATCGACTCGGTGATGGTTGCCAGCGTCGGCGAAGCTGCCGTATCGGCTGTATCATTGGTGGACTCCCTGATGATCCTAATCATCACCGTGATGATCGCACTGGCGACAGGGGGCGCTGTTGTGGTGGGTCAGTTTCTGGGGCAAAACAAGGAGACTGAAGCGCAGCGGACGGGGGATCAGCTGATCCTCTTCGCCATGATGCTGTCCCTTGCCATTACGATCATCCTGTATCTTCTGAAGGATGTGATCCTTGGCGGCGTCTTCGGTCAGATCGACGATGATGTGATGGCGTACTGCAATACATATTACCTGATAGTCATCGCATCCATACCCTTTATTTCCGTATATAACTCGGGAGCGGCACTCTTCAGAAGCGTAGGTAATTCTAAGATATCCATGAAGATATCCATTCTGATGAACGGCATCAACGTGGCGGGCAATGCCATTTTGATTTTCGGATTCCACAGAGGGGTAGAAGGGGTCGCCATACCTACTTTGGTGTCCAGGATTATCGCAGCAGTACTTGTGATAGTATTTCTGCGAAAGCCGGAGCTGGCGGTCCACATCAGCAAGCCATTCTGTTGGCGGCCCGACTGGAGCGTCATCAAGAAGATCCTGAGGATCGGGATACCAAACGGTATCGAAAACAGCATGTTCCAGCTTGGTAAGCTGATACTGCTCAGCCTTATTTCCGGCTTCGGGACAGTCTCCATCGCAGCCAATGCGGTGAGCAATGCGGTCTGCATGATCGCCGTGCTTCCGGGCATGGCAATGGGCTATGGCGTGGTATCCATAATCAGCCGCTGTGTGGGAGCGGGAGACTACGGGCAGGTACGTTACTATGCCAAGAAGATGATAAAGTGGACCTATCTTTCAATGGTGATCATCAATATTCTCGTGGTTTTGGCTCTGCCGTTTATCATCGGTATATATGGATTGTCAGAAGAAACCGGAGACCTGGCGACTATGATAATCCTATTTCACAGCGTATGCGCCGTACTCATATGGACTCCGTCCTTTACGCTGCCCAATGTACTGCGGGCAGCCAGCGATGTTACCTTTACCATGATCGTAGGAGTCGGTTCCATGTGGATATTCCGCATTGGTACAGGCATATTATTTGGAAAATTTCTCGGGCTGGGTCTCTTTGGCGTCTGGATCGCCATGATCGTTGACTGGGCGGTACGTGCCCTTTGCTTTATCCTCCGGTATCGCAGCGGCAAGTGGAAGCATCCCTCAGTCAAGTGATGCCGGGCGGGATCAGGTTGCCCATGTAAAGTGTAGGGCGCCGGGCTAGCCTGGCGTTACAGGCAGCGAGACCTTGACCACGTGTTGATCGAAACCGAAGGCGGTCATTTCATCCAGCAGTGTATCCTCGAAGAAGTGAGTGCCTGTTTCATAGCCCTTTTTCTTGGCGTGATCCAGCAGGGATGCGCACATGGCAGGGACCGAATCGTACCCGCAGGTGCTGTATACGGCTAAATAGATTCTAGGCGGAAGGTCCGTCACGTTTACGGAACCACCGTCCACATCCAGAGGCGTCACCTTGGTATATAGGTGGGAATAGGCGTAGTCATCTTGGTCGAAACCACCGTCCACAGAGATGAGCCCGCCGATGGCGTAGGGACTGTATACCTGGTTTTGATGGCAGTAAGCCAGATGTTCCGCCAAAGCATGATATAGGTTTTTATCGTCCTGCTCGCCGTGATAAGGCGTGATGATGTAGGACTCCTCCGGTCGTTCTTCAAGCCGGATCTGATTGTGGACGGCAGACATACCTTCCTTTGTGATTTCCATGCGCCCGCGGATAAAGGATTTGAGCCATTGCAGTTCTGCGATCTTTTCATCCACCAGCTTCGCCTGGTCGTCAAGGAGTGAAAGAAAGCGCCGTGAGTCCCGCTTATTGAGATAGCTTTTGATGTCGGCAAGGGGCATATCCAGTTCCTTTAACATGCTGATGGTGTTGAATGCATCAAGCTGCAGGTAGGAATAGTAGCGGTAGCCGTTTTCTCCCGTCAGCTCAGGCTTCAGGATCCCGATGTGGTCATAATGGAAAAGGGTCTGTTTTTTGACGCCGCATAATTTGGCAAATTCCCCGGTGGTAAAGTAGCCCCGGGGCTTTTTTTTGACTGTTTCGTTCATATCCTTCATAACAGAGGCGCCTCCATAAAAAATCCCATAAAATTTCACAAAACTATTGACTATACTGTTACCGTATACTTTATCATAAATTCAGGAGTTTATAAAGATGGGAAATTTGATTACAGGCGAAATCACGCCTAAAAATTTTACAAAATTCGTCTGGCCATCGGTGCTGATGATGGTGATCATAGGTCTTTACTACGGTATGGACTCTGTTTTCGTTGCTAATCTGGTAGGTGAAGATGCTCTGGCAGGACTTGCTATAGCATATCCGATACAGGGAGTTATGTGGGGATTCGCTGTCATGCTGGCATCAGGCTCAAGCGCCATCGTTGCCATTAAGATGGGGGAAGGCAAGAATGAGGAGGCTGACAGGAAGTTCACGCTTGTGTGTGTGCTGTCGGTGATTTTGGGCTGCATCTTTACGGTGGGCTGTCTCATCTTCATGAGCCCCTTAGTGCAATTCTTGGGAGCGACGGAGCTTCTGAGCCATTATTGTCACGATTTTCTGGAAATATTGGTCTGGGGATTTCCGGCTGCCTTTCTGGGCGTGCTTTTTGAATACTTTATCCGTGTGGATGGCAGACCCGGGTTCACGTTGATACTATATATATCGGGCGGAGTGGTGCATCTGGCGCTTGACTACATCCTGATGGGACCGCTTCAAATGGGGATACGCGGCGCTGCATATGCCAATATCGGCGGACTTGTTGCCGTCATGGTGGCAGGCGGAGCTTACTTTATCTTCATGAAGACAAGGCTCTCCTTCCGGAGATTCAAAAACGACTGGCGATTTATAGGTCATTGTTTCGTCAACGGATCTTCTGAGATGGTCAGCGAGGCATCGGCAGGAATAACCACTTTTTTCTTCAACATGGTGGTGATACGCATAGTGGGAGAGGTAGGCGTTGCAGCCGTCAGCATCATTCTCAATATCCATTATTTGCTCATCTCGGTACATCTGGGATACGTGATGGGGGTTGCGCCTCTGATCAGCTATTACTACGGCGCTAAAGAATACGACAAGGTGAATACCTTTATCAGATATTCGAAAAACTTCATTCTCGTCACGTCCATCGTGAGCGCCATCGGCTGCCTGCTCTTCGGTCAGTATATCGTCATGGTGTTCGAGCGACCGGGAAGCGAGTTGTTCGAGCTGGCTGTTACAGGAACCAGATTCCTTGCCATCGCACTGTTGCTGTGCGGCGCCAATATCTTCGCATCGGGATTTTTCACTGCCTACGGCAATGGACAGATCTCGGCGCTGATCTCCATGTCCAGGGCGCTGATCATGGTCATTATAGGAATGCTGGTGCTGGGATGGCTGTTCGGCATGACGGGCATCTGGCTGACGCTGGCATTCGCAGAGGTCGCAACATTGGCGCTCACCTTCGGCATGTTCAACAAGTACAAGGACGTGTATCACTATCGACTGCTATAATATGGATCCAGACAGGGAAGATCTTGAATCGGACCTGATGGATATAGATGAAAAACTCCGGGGTGGTTGGCTCTCCCGGATTTTTCTTTTGCACCAATTAAGAAAATGGGATGAAAGGGTGATGGGGTTGTGGTAAAATGAATGCGCATATGAAAACCCAAGAGAGAGAGGAAAGACTTATGAAGTACATCCAATTGAAGATCCATGCCAGCAGACAGGGGCTGGAGCAGGTGACTGCCATGCTTTTGGCCAAGGGCATCGATCAGGTGTCCATCGACGATCCCGCCGACATGGACGATATTTTGAATAAGGAACACGAATACGACTGGGACTACATCGAAGACGAGCTGAAAGAGGATCTGGACAGGGAGCCGACACTTTCCATCTATTTTGAAGATACGCCGGAAAATCAGGAAAAGGTCAAAGAACTGAAGATCGCCACCATGATGCTGAAAAGCAAGGAGCTGGAAGGCCTCTACGGCTGGGACGTGGATTTCGGCAGACTGTACGCCGAGGACATTCCTGTAGACGATACCGACTGGAAGGACAAGTGGAAGGAATACTTCAAGCCGACGAAAATCACGGAAAGGCTGGTAGTCAAGCCCACCTGGGAAAGCTACGAAGCAGCGCCGGGCGAGCTGATATTGGAAATAGATCCGGGCATGGCCTTCGGCACCGGGACTCACGAGACGACTTCCCTGTGCCTTAAGCTGATGGAAAAGCACCTGGGCGATGCGCCGGAGGCGAAGAAGGTGCTGGACGTGGGCTGCGGCTCGGGGATCCTTTCCATAGGGGCTGCGCTTCTGGGCTGCAAAGATGTGCTGGCGGTGGAAATCGACGAAGACGCTGTCAGGACTGCAAAGGAAAATGTAGAATGCAATCATGTGGAGGATGCCGTAACGGTACAGCAAGGCGATTTGACTAAGGGCATCGGCTTTAAGGCGGACATCCTGGTTGCTAACCTGATGGCGGATTTGGTGATCACGTTAGCGGACAGCGCACGGGAGCATCTAAAGGAAAAGGGCGTTTTCATTTCATCGGGGATTTTGCTGGAAAAGAAGGACAAGGTTGCAGATGCCATCATACAGGCAGGCTTTGATATTCTGGAAATCGCAGAGGATGGCGAATGGTGCGCCATCACGGCACAGGCGAAGGCATAGGAGAACCGGATGAACAGATTTTTTGTAAAACCGGAAAACGTAGGCGCAGGCAGCATTTTCATCGACAACAAAGAAGACCTGCACCATATGATGAAGGTACTGCGGCTTTCCGCAGGAGACGAAATCGAAATTTCCGATTCTGCTCAGTGGGAGTATCGGGCGGAGCTGATTTCCCTTGATCAGGATGGGGCTGAAGCGAAGATTTTGGACAAGCAGAAGTTCAGCGCTGAGCCTTCCGTGAGGATCACCTTGTTTCAGGGGATACCCAAGCAGGGAAAGATGGAGCTTATCATACAGAAGTGTGTGGAGCTGGGCGTGTTTGATATGGTGCCCGTGTTCATGGCGCGGACGGTGGTAGTGGATAAAGGCAAGTTCCACAAGAAGATTGAGAGGTGGCAGAAGGTATCCGCCGAGGCCGTCAAGCAGTGCAAGAGAGGGATAATTCCCCGGGTAAAGGAGCCGATAAAGACAAGAGAGGTCATAGATAGATTCGGAGAATTCGACCTTGTGCTCTTTCCATATGAAAACGAAGAAGGAACTACTATCAAAGATGTATTGCAGGAGGAAAAAGCCGGATGGAGTCGGATTGCAGTCTTGATCGGTCCCGAAGGCGGGTTTTCCGACGAGGAAGCGGCAGCCATACAGGCGGCAGGAGGCAGGTCAGTTTCTCTGGGGAAGGCGACCCTGCGCACGGAGACAGCCGGAATGGCAGCCCTTGCCATGATACAGTATGAACTGGAGCTTTGAGGATATTGCGATATTGCAGGGGTAAAACAGGAGAAGAAGATGAAAATCGTATTTTTAGATAGTGAGATCATCAATCCGGGAGATATTTCCTGGGAAGAAATTAAGGGGCTCGGTACCTTCGTAAATTACGAGCGTACGCCGGAGGATAAACTGGCAGAACACCTGGAGGGTGCAGAAGCCGTTTTTACCGACGGCGTTTCTCTAAGCGGAGAAATCTTAAAAGGCTGTCCTAAGCTGAAGTTTATCGGCATCGCAGCCACAGGCTTCAACCACGTGGATCTGGATGCTGCAAAGGAGCGGGGAATAGCGGTCTGCAATGTCCCTGCCTATTCCACCGATGCGGTGGCACAGCATACCATGGCGCTGCTGCTTTCACTGACCAACCAAGCGGAGCAATATAACAGAGCTATCGTGAACGGCTGGTGGCACCGGTGCGAGAACTATACCTTTACGGCGTACCCGCTGAGACTGCTAGCGGGAAAATCCATCGGTATCGTGGGGTACGGCAATATCGGTAAAAAAGTAGGGGAGATCGCCAGAGCCTTTGGCATGACGGTAAACGTCTACAGTCAGGATCGGGAGGCGGCAGTCAAGTCGGATGTGGTATCCTTTCACTGTCCGCTGACACCGGAAAACAAAGGGATGGTAAATAGAGAATTTATCAGCAGGATGAAGGACGGGGCGATTTTGCTCAACACCGCAAGGGGCGGTCTCATAGACGAGGAAGCGCTGGCGGAAGCCTTGTGGTCCGGTAAGCTGGCAGCAGCAGGGCTCGATGTATTGGCAGAGGAACCGCCTAAAAAGGGCAGCCCGCTGATTGGGCTCAAAAACTGCATCATCACGCCTCATATCGCATTCATTCCCATAGAAACCAGAAAAAAAGTTGTGGACACCTGCGCCGCCAATCTGAAGAGCTTTCTGGAAGGCGGGAATCTTAACAGGCTTGTATAGTGAAAAGGCAGGCTATTTCTTTTTTTGAGGATCGTTGCGCTTGATAAACGCATTGTGATAGCTTATAAGTTTATCACGAGTGACGGAGGACTGTTTGGTGGTGTTGCAGAGGATTATAAACAGGACGGCGTTTACCGCCAGACCGATGACACCGCAGTAGCTGGACTCCAGATGAAACCCAAGATGGAGAACGGTCAGGGTCAAACTTCCGCCCAAAAGCCCGGCGAAGGCGCCGGTGGCATTGGACTTTTTCCAAAACAAAGCGCCCACCGTAGGAACCAGCAGCTGCATGGTTCCCGACAGAGCTAAAAGACCGGTGCTGATTATGATGGCAGGGCTGGCGATCATCAGGACATAAGTGAGGGCAGAGACGCCCAGTACAGCCCATTTTGCAATGTAAAGCAGCCTGCTGTCGGAAACATCACGGTTGATCCATCGCTTATGGATGTCGATGGTGTAGATGGCGGACAGGGCATGGATCTGAGAGTTGGCAGTGGATAGGGACGCTGCCGCAAATCCGCAGAACAGGAGGGTAGTCAGGATCTGACTGCCGTATTCGGTCAACAGAGTAGGGATCAGCATATCGGAATTTGTCAGACCGCTCTTTAGGACACGTCCCGCATTGCCGGAAATAAAGCAGCCGATGTAGCCTGCCGCAGCCAGGGTGAGGAGAAAGGGCAGGAGATAGAAGCTCTTTTCCTTCTTGACCGAATAGCTTCTTATCCACATGGGCGGACTCATGATGGCGCCAAGAGGGGTCACAAGGAACATTGCCATCCAAAGGGCTACATTGTTGAAAGGATCTTTACCGGACAGGGTTACGTTATCGACACTGTCCTGTATAAGGATATCAAAGATATGTTCCACGCCTCCGGCTTTATCTGCCAGGAGGATCCCCGTACCCAGCATGGTGAAAAAGACCAGGATACCGAAAAAAATATCCGTGAGGGCTACGGCGCGGATCCCGCCCGCCCACAGATAGACCACCATGATGGTATAGAACATGATTCCTGCGATCTCCCAAGGAATCTGCCCGCGGGAGGCGATTTCAAGCAGATATGCGCCGCCGGAAAACTGGATCTGTATGTACGGAAGGGTGAAGACCAACATGATTATGGTCACCAAAATGTTCAGAGCCTTTGATTTGTAAATGTCGCTAAAGAAATCCGTAGGCGTGATGTAGTTATGGCGCTTACCGTAAAACCAGATGCGGCGACCCAGGATAAAAAAGCAAACGGCGAAGAGGGCATTCCAGGCAAATGTAGTCATATAAACAGGTCCCTTGAAGTAGAAGTATGCGCTGGAGCCTACTACAGCGAAGGTAGAATACCAAGTGCCATAGATGGTAAAAAAGCACAGCAGCGTAGGCATACTGCGGCTGTATACGAAAAAATCCTCGACGGAAGGCAGAGATTTGTTTCTCGCTACTTCTGCCAAGATCAGGGGAACGAAGGTGAAGACAAATATAATGGTGATTACAATTGTAAATTCCGACATGCAATAATAGCCTCCGTTTAAATAAACGCATCACTGCGGCAACGCCGTTTAAATCGTTTGCGTTTATTATACCACAAAGGTATAATGAGGATATACAAAAATAGTATTTTATGCAGAAGGGAGCGTGCGTGTTTACTACATACATAATCGGGACATTTATCATACTGTCGATCACGGTATCCGCGCTTTTTTTTCATATTTACCGCAAGGAAAAGGACGAATTCATCATGTACTGGGGATTGACATGGGCATTTTACTCCATTTCACTTGCATGTTTGCTCACAGCAACTGACACGGAGATACATCAATTTATGGAGATCAAAAAAATCTTCGATCTGTATTCCATACAGAGCCTGCTGTTTGGCGTATATAAGTTCTACCGTGTTAAAATCCCGGGCTTTTGGATGCGCTTCAGCATTTACCTAACCGTATGGCTGTGTATTGCTATCTATCTTAAGCTGGATGCATTGTCTGCGGCGCTGCCGATTTTTATATTCGATTTGCTGATGATAGGAACGGTTTGTTATGTCATTATGCGCTACTGGGATCAGAAGAAGAATGAGAAGGTCTTTTACTGTATTGCCTTTTCCCTGTGGGGTGCGATGAAGGCATTCCTGGTGATCTATGAGACATCCGGCTTTCAGTCGCCAAATCCCTACATCGGAGAAATGCTGTATGCCGGTGTGCTGAACGTATGCATTTTTATCATCTATCTGCGCTACATCAAGCAGGAGTTGGACAAAACGGAGCAGCGGTTTAAGATCATAGTAGAAAATGCCATAGATGCTATCTTTTACTATACCTTCAGACCCACACCGACATTTCAGTACATAACACCGTCCATAGAAGAGATCACAGGTTACTCTCCACAGGTGTTTTATAACAATCCTAAAGCGATGCTGGAGATAGTGGATAAGGATTATTTCCAGCTGATCAACAGCGTGTTTTATTCCGGTCCTGATGCAGCTTTTCCCACCAGTGAGGTTTTTAAAATCGAGCGAAAAGACGGCGCAAGCATCTGGGTGTCCATGAACGTGTCGGTGATCCGTGAGGATGAAAAGATAGTAGCGGTAGAGGGAATTATCAGGGACATCACGCAGATGAAGGAGGCACAGGACGATCTGACCACCTCTAAACGGTCCAGGGATCTTATGCTGTCCTATATCAGCCATGAGCTGAAGACGCCGATCACTTCCATTTTGGGGTATGCAACTGCACTGAAAGATGGAACGATTGGCGAGGAAGAAGAGAAACAAAAAGCAGTGGAGATCATCAGTCAGAAATCGTTGATCCTGGAGAGGATGATCCTGGATCTGTTCCAGCTTTCCCAGCTGGAGACGAATCAGTATTCCTTTACCTATAAGCACATGGATTGCCTGGAGCTGGCAGAATACATCCGCGAGCACACGACTCCGGAGCTGAAGGAGTCGGAGGTGGCGCACAAATTCATCATTGAGGGAGAAAAGCTGGAGGGACACAATATCATCGTGGATCCGGTCAGGATCAGCCAGGTGATAACGAATCTGATCGTCAATGCCATAAAATACACGCGAAAGAAGAACCAAATAACCGTAAAATGCGTTGCAGATGATAAGAAAAAGAATATAATCATCAGCGTTGCGGATAAGGGGATCGGAATTGCAGAAGAGGACTTGCCGCATATCTTCGAACGGTTTTTCAAGGTGAAGGACCCTTCGGGAGGCAAAACACCGGGAAGCGGGCTGGGGCTGCCGCTTTCAAAGGAGATCGTAGAGGCGCACAAGGGGACCATAGAAGCGAAGAGTAAATACGGAAGAGGGTCGGTGTTTATCGTAACACTTCCGATATACGAAGAGACATACGATGAATGATTGAATGATTTCAATCGGAAAAGAGGAATGCTTTATGGCAGGAGAAAAGATACTGATTATTGATGATGAGAGAGAAATCAACGATTTGATCAAATCCTATGTTCTGAAAGAAGGATTTGTGCCCATCTGCGCTTATGATGGGGAAGAGGCGATGGAAGCGGTTGCCCAAGAGAAGCCGGATCTGGTGATCCTGGACTTCATGCTGCCGGATATCGAAGGACCGGAGCTTTGCTTAAACATTCGCAAGATGTCGGATGTTCCGGTTTTGTTTCTGTCATGCAGGGCGGAAGAAATCGATAAAATCGTATCTCTGTCGGCAGGCGGAGATGATTATATCACCAAGCCGTTTTTGCCGGGCGAGCTGATCGCCAGGATCAAAGCGAATCTCAGGCGCAGCAGGGCAGGAAAAGAGGACGAACACGGAGCGGCGGAATCTATTCAGGCAGGAGAGTTGATGATCGATATCCAGTCGAGGATCGTGACGGTCGCAGGGAAAACGGTGAAACTGACTGCCAAGGAATTCGATATTCTGTTTTTGCTGGCACAGAACCCGAAACGGATATTTTCCGCAGACCAGTTGTTCAAGATAGTATGGAAGACCACCAGCCTCAACAACGATCCGAAGACGGTGGCGGTACATATTAGCGCCTTGCGTAAGAAAATCGAACACCCCGACGGAGATAAATACATCATCAGCATTCGGGGTGTTGGATATAAATTCAATCATAAGCTTCTTGAGAAATAGCAAATGGACGGACCGATCAGTCATCCTTTCGCTCATATTCGATTTTGCCGTCGATGATGGTGGTATCCACCTTCAGATCCCATATTTTATCCGGAGCTGTCTTGGCAAAATCGCCGTTTAGGATGGCAAGGTCTGCCAGCTTGCCTACCTCGATGCTTCCCTTGATGTCCTCTTCGCAGGACGCATATGCGCCGTTATAGGTGAACATACGCAGCCCATCCATAGGAGAGATCCTCTCATCCGGATTGACCACGTTGCCGCCCTGGGTCTGACGGTTGACTGCCAGATGTATACCCATGAGCGGATCTGAGAAGGTGATAGGACAATCGCTGGCGCCTGCTGCGATTATGCCGCGATCCAGGAAGCTCTTGGCCGTGAACATCTTGAAAGCACGCTCTTTGCCATAGTTGGTAAGGTATCCGTCGCCGAACTCGTAGAGGAAGATCGGATTGCAAATAGGCACGATACGCAGCTTTTGGATGCGGTCCAGAAGTTCATCGTTTATCATGGCGCAATGCTCGATTCGGTGTCTGCAGTTTTCCCGTGGATATTCTTTCATCGCTTTTTCAATGGCATTGACGATAACTGTAACGCCCTTGTCTCCCACAGCATGGCTGGTGATTTGCCAGTCACCCTGCTGTCCACGCATTATATATTCATCTACTAATTCCTGAGAATGAGATAAAATCCCATAGTTGCTGCTGTCGATAGCATAAGGCTCGATGGTGGCAGCCGTCGGACCGCTGCTGGAACCGTCGATCATCAGCTTCATCGGTCCCAGCTTAAAGTGTTCGTCTCCCATACCGGAGTGTATTCCTACATTTAGATAGCTGTCCACGAACTTCAGATTCTCCGCGAAGGAGAAGATCATGGAGTAGAGCCTGATCTTGAACTTCTTCTGCTCAATGGCGTTCTGGAATGCGCGCATCTGGACAGGACCGTACCCTCCGGAATCGTGGATGGAGGTGATCCCTTCTTTTAGCAGCATTTCATTAGCTGCAACCATCCCATCTACGATCTCACTTTCTTTTAGTAGTGCCGCTTTGAACATTGCCATATGGGCTTCTTCCAGCATAACACCTGAAATTTCTCCGTTTTGACGTGTAAAGGTTTCGGCGCTGTAAGCATCGGTATCGGTGATTCCGGCAATTTCAATGCTGCGGGAATTGTGTGCCGAGATATGGTTACAAACCCTTGTGAGCATGACCGGATTGTCCGGAGCCACCTTATCCAAATCCCACTTGTTCGGATTGCGCAGTTCCTTTAAATACTGATCGTTATATCCCCAGCCGCGTATCCATTCACCCTTCGGCGTGTTTTTCGCACGTTCGAAGATGGCTTCCTGGATATCTTCGATGGAGGAGACGGCTGAGGGTCTGCAATCAACGGCGAGGGCGTTGACTCCCATTACCGCCGTATGGATGTGAGATTCGATGAACCCCGGGATCAGCGTTCTGCCGTTTAGCCGGATCACCTGGGTGTTTTCACCTTGAAAAGCCTTAACTCCTTCTTCCGAGCCCACGTAAAGGATTTTATTTCCTTTCAGGGCAACGGCTCTGTGGACGCTGTTATTTTTATCTACGGTGATAACGGGACCGCCTGTGATGATTAAATCTGCTGTCATGGTTGATGCACCTCCTTGTGCATGAAAAGTCAAGAAATAGAGTTCCAAACATGTCATATACACAGAGAGAGGACCTCAGATGAGATCCTCCCCCGATAAAGTAGTAAAAGTGATTTAGTCGAAATTCTTACCGTCATAGTAATCATCGAACTGAGCCTGTACTTTATCCAGAACCTCTGCAGATCTCGGTTTCGTAACGAGAGATACGATCACGAATACGATGATGTTGAGGATCAGGGAAAGCAGGTTGCCGCCACCCGACATGGAGAATACCCATGGTGGTGTTATCACGTGGAAGGTGAAGAGGCACAGTGAGCCAACGCCTACGATCAGACCTGAGATAGCGCCTGCAGTGGTGGATCTTCTCCAGAAGAGAGCACCCAGCGTCGGAACGATGATCTGTGCAGTACCTGCTAGCGCCACAAGACCGATGGTAACAAGTGCGCCAGGGATGGTCAGGCACATTACATAAGCTGCAGCGGACAGAATGAGGATGGTCCAGCGACCAACCCATACCAGCTGTCTTTCGCTCAGGTTCTTGTTTATGTAACGCTTGTGGAAGTCAACCGTATAGCCTGCCGACATAGCGTGGATCTGTGAATTTGCCGTGGACATAGCTGCTGCAGCGCCGCAGGCGATGATGAATGCAGCCAGAACGAACGGAGCATATTCATACAGGATCGTAGGCAGGATAGCATCTGTGTTCTCGATGTCAGGGCACAGGATGTTTGCAGAGTTACCAACAAGCATGGAGCCTACGTATGCGATGGCTGCGAAGCCAAGCAGGAACGGCATCAGGTTGAACAGCTTGTGAGATTTTACTGCGTACATTCTGGTCCACAGCTGTGGTCCCATGAAAGAGCCAACAGGCGTGATGATGAACATGGACAGCCAGCTCATCCAGTTGTCGCCGATGATGACCTTTTCAGGGGTCCCTTCTTGAATGAAGTCAAACATGGATTTGACACCACCAACTTCATCGATGTTTACGATATAGAGACCTGCGAATACCATTCCGAAGAACAGCAGTACGCCGTAGAAGATATCAGTCCATGCAACAGCTCTCAATCCACCGGACCATACGTAGATGATGATAACCAGATAGAAGAGCAGTGCTGCCAGCCAGAACGGGATAACGCCGTTGGAAGCAACCTCGATCAGATATGCACCGCCGGACAGCTGGATCTGCAGATAAGGCAGGGTGAACACCAAGCAGATAACAGCAACGATGTTGCCCAGGGATTCCGAACCGTAATGGAGCAGGAAGAAATCCTTTGGAGTGATCAAGTTGTTTAATTTACCGAAGTACCATACCTTCTTACCGATAACGAAGTAGAGCACGCCGAAGAAGATGTTCCAGGCGATAGCGGTCCAGTACAGCGGTCCCTCCAGGAAGAACCAGGAGTTGGATCCCATGAAGGCGAATGCAGACCACCAGGTAGCCGCTACGGTAAAGAATACAGCAACGGATCCCATGCCTCTGCCCTGTACGAAATAGTCCTCAGTCGTAGGGATGGATTTCCTACCGGCGATGGCGCCCATTGCCAGAGGGATCAACATAAACAGTGCGATAATCAATAATGCCATGATATTCTGTCCACTCATTTATCGTCACCTCCCTTTTTCACATCTTCTCCCCAGTTGCATTTATATGCCCAGAAGAGAATGATGCACATATAGACCCATCCGATCAGCATGATGCCATAAGCGAATGGCAGTCCAAAGATACGCGGTTCGGCAATATCCTTGAAAAAGAGCACGCCCGGGAACTCCATTACGCAGAATCCAATCAGAAGAAGGACTCGGATGACGATCCCTTTAGCAGGCATTTTTGTCTTTCTCATAAAACAGTGCCTCCTTTCTACAAATAATAATGATAACCTAAAACGATAACGTGTTTTACAAATCCATTATAAAGTTCGAAAGTAAAATAAAAGTTAAGAAACAATTAAGAAGGGTTAGAATTTTCTAAATATTTTAATAACCGTTAGAAGTTTAACGGATAATATGGTATTCTTGTATCAAGAGAGGATGTGATGTGTTATGAATCAACCCAGCTTTATAATCAGGTTTTTGATTTTCTTCGTCCCGCTTTTGCTGTTCCTGTTTGTCATGATACTGGCAGGGATCACCGACAATATCTTCATGACGATCATTTTGTGTCTGGCATTCGTGTGGCTGGAACAGGCAGTCTATAAAGCGATATTAAAGAAAAAAGAAACTCAGAAGAAATAAAACAGGTCGGTAAATAATAAGTTTAGAAATAAGTGTATAAGTGTAGACGACAGAAAAACACCTCACAGCGGCGGCTGAAAGCTTGGCGGATAGCAGTTCAGCATGTGGCCGGAGGTGTTTTTAATTGCTATTTCGTCTGCGGCAAGCATACGGTGATGCGGGTGCCGATGTCTTCTCTTGATAAAACTTCAAAGTGTCCGCCGTGGCGATCAACGATCCATTTTGCTATGGAAAGGCCCAGACCTGTCCCGCCGCCATCCTTGGATCTGGCAGGATCCGATCTGTAAAACCGCTCAAAGACATGGGATACGTCGCTGCCTGCGATACCGATGCCTTCATCCTGTATGGTGAAGGTCGGAATGTTTTGCCCTGACGCACCCTCCGTTTGCATAGTAGTCTTCAGCAGAATGGAAGAGCCGGCAGGAGTGTATTTGGCGGCGTTGTCGATGAGTATACGCGCAGTTTGTTTCAGCATGGAAATGTCCCCCGTCACTTCAATATCTTCTGCGGCAGGCTTGAAGTCGTAGACGTGGTCCTTGTCGATCATGGCGGATTCCTCCAAGACCTCCTGCATCATGTGGTTAAGGGAAAAGGGTTCCATGGTCAGCTTCGTCTTGCCGCTGTCTCCGCGGGCCAGGAACAACAGCTGTTCTACCAGCTTTTTCATGTGTTCCGTCTCGCTCTTGATGGCGTCGATGGATTCCTCCAAAATCGTCTCATCCTCCTTGCCCCAGCGATCCAGCATGTTGACATAGCCCTGTAGCACCGACAGAGGAGTCCGCAGCTCGTGAGACGCATCGGAGACGAATCGTGATTGCTGGCGATAGCTTTCCCTCATGCGCTCAAGCAGATCGTTGATGGCCTTTTCCAGATGCTCCATCTCCGCGTTTCCAGTGTGGAGCTTGGCGCCGTCCTTGGCAGGGGAGATGGCTTCGATGGCCTTTTCCAATTCATCCAGGTCCTGCTGGTTGAAGTCGGCTGCGCTGCTGAGCATCTGCGCCTTGAAGGCCAGATCGTCCAGGGGTTCCAGCTGCCTGCGTATCTTTCTGGCACCGGAAGCTGCATTGCAGATAAGGGTTATCATCTCCACCAGGAGTAGGATGTATAGGCAGGAAAACAGATTCAAAAAGAAATCTCCTGCGTAGACTCGCATGGTCCGCCCGTTGTCGTTTTCGTAAACGTACATGATCTTGGTCAGACCTTCCCGAAAGCTTTTAGGGAAGACCACCTTAATACCTTCTCCGCCTGCATTTTGATAGTCTCTGTAGGCCTGGTAGGTCTGGGGAGAGCGGTTATCATTTAGCTCCAGGCTGGTGACAGAATCAAAACCTCGGTCTGCCGAGATGCGCACCTTGTTGTCGTCGGCAGATTCAACGGAATAGCACCAAAGGCAGACAGCCAGCACCAACAGGATAATATCTATGACGATAAAGGAAGACAGCTGTTCCAAAACTGCGCTCCGATTGATCTTTCTGGATATGGATTTGGTTCGTTTGTTTTCATTCATTTTATCACGTACCCCACACCTCTGACGGTCTCGATGATCTTCTCACCGACGTGATCGTCGATTTTGTTTCGCAGGTAGTAGATGTAGACGTCCACCACGTTGGTCTCGCCCATGTAGTCGTAGCCCCAGACCCGCTCTAAAAGAGTATCCCGTGACAGGACGATGGACTTGTTTTCCATCAGGACCTGCAATAGTATAAATTCCCGGTTGGTAAGCTGGATAACTTGTCCGTCCCAGGTCACCTGATGGGAAGCCTTGTCCAATACCAGCTTGCCGTCTTTTCCCGCAGAAAGGGTAGGGCTTTCCTTTGCGTCCGGGGTCTTGGCAGCCTGGCGGCGTTTAAGGGCTACTCTGATGCGTGCCAGCAGTTCTTCGATGGCAAAGGGCTTGGTGATGTAGTCGTC
>JAUNBU010000168.1 GCA_030526925.1 Bacillota bacterium
TACAGTATTCACATATTCAAGGGTAATTAAACCTGTGTTTTCCATAAATTTCTCCCTGCAAACTCTGTTTCAAGTATACCCCATTATTATAGGTTACTGCAAGGTATCTTTAAATAAAACTTAAGTTCCATTTTTACTCCCGATGGTGTACAATGGAAGACAAGAAAAGCATTTAATTCGGAGGAATCAAATGAGTAGAAACAAAGTCATATTATTGATCATATTGCTGGTTGGGCTCTATTTACTGCTTCCCAACGAAGGCATCTACCACACCATCAAAGCAAACGTCATCGCAATTCTGCCTTACATAATGCTGGCGATCATAATCTATCTTGTGATCACCATCAATGTGCTGAAACGGGCATGGAAAAAATTAGACGCCAATATCAACGATGATAACATCATCAGCTTTGCCAAGATCATGAACATCAGCTTCGACGTTAAACGAATGCTGGGACCGACCAACCTAATCGATCTTTACAGGAAAGTCAACTTTTCGCCCAACGCTTCCATGAAAGCCAAGGAGCTTCTCTATAAAGCCATGAGAAAAAAGCGGCTTGATGTACCGCCTCCCGGCAAGAGTGCCGACATCGACGCCGTACTCAGCAAGCCAAAACGCAGTCCCGAGGAAGTCAAAGCCGCACGGATCGAAGCCGCTGCCAGAGAACGAAAACGCAAAAACAAAAAATAGCCACTGCGGCTATTTTTTGTTTTTGAATCCGGCAGAGGGCAAGCGCCATTTCCGATTTTAGGCAAAGGCTGTAATCCGGAAATGGCACTTTCCCGCTACTGATTTTCTTCGGGCTCTTCCAGCAGCTCCTGCTCCTCGCCCTCGATGGGACCATGGTGCTTTTCGTGATCCAGAACAGAAATTCCACCGTCAACGGCATCCACAAGAATGAAGTATTCCTGCCCTTCTTCATCCAGGCACTTCACTATATAGAACTTCTTATAGAATTCATCCTCCTCGATAATCTGCATCTGAGGGGTCATGAGCAATTTCGCTTTGCCGATATACTGCTTCAAGGTAAAAGAATGACCGATATCATAGCACTCATTCATGGGGATCTGCACATCCAACGCTTCATCCTCATGAATCTCGGCATCTTCAAACTCCGCTTCCCCCTTGCTTTCGTAGGTGGAGCCGGACACTCGATCGATAATGCAGTCGGAGATCTTGTTCAGCTTGTCAACACGCTTACCCTTCCCCACGGTGACCAGATATCTGAACCGGACGTATGGATAGTAAACCTCCTCCACATCCTGCAGATCCAGATTGGGGTCCGTATGAAGCAGCAGAACCAAAGCTCCTCTGGCAGTATAGCCGCATTTTAATATCTTGGTCTTTATCATCTTTGCCGTTCCTCCCTCATGCTTCCTTTCCCGTGCCTTCATCATTATAGATATGCAACAGGCCTTTCGTCAATATCCATCAGACAAAAGGCCTGCCACACTTATGTACGCTTAAATTTATTCTTGATGCGTTTCACTTCTAGTCAGCCAGCGCATACTTCTTACTGAATACAAACTGGGTGATCGCCTTGTTCTCTGTAGACAGATGCTTGGAAGAAGCTGTCTGCACGTTCTTTGATACGGCGATCTTCTTGCCCTTAGCTCTCTCTACCAGATCACACATTTCAGGGCTGGTCGGCTTACCGAAGTTGCTGAAAATGATCATAGCTGCTACCGATGCGATCAGTCCTGCGAAGAACTGGTGGAATCCTGTAGCGCCTGCCAGATCAGCCTGCGCCCAAACCTGTGCAACACCGCCGCCCGCGATCATGGATGCTATAGAGCCTGTGGCGTTCGCCTTCTTCCACCAGACAGCGCACACATAGCTTGGCAGGAATGCGCAGCCCATGAAGCTGAAGGTATCCACAATGAGACTGAAAATACCCGGCGGATTCAGTATCGCAATGATAACTCCGATGATTCCCACTATAACGATGGAAGCCTTGGAAACGAATACTACGCTCTTGTCGCTTGCATTCGGTCTGAGCCATCTCTTGTAGAAGTCGATGGAAACAACCGTTGCGATGAGCAGCATCAGCGCTGCAACCGTACTCATGATAGCCGACATGATAGCCGTCAGCATGATTCCGGACAGTACGCCAGGGAATTCCTTGGCAGCCAGCGACGGGATTACCAGCTCCGTATCTCCGTTGATCAGACCCGCAGGCTCTGCCGTGAAGATTACCAGCCCTGCCAGTCCCAGGAAATAAGGGATGAAGCAGAACAGCTGGGTCCAGATAGTAGCGTATACAACCGATGTCTTTGCCACCTTCGGGCTTCCCATGGCCATATGCTTGTTGACACTGTGCGGCAGACCCATGTAACCAACCAGATAGATGAGTACTGCACCGGCGATAACTCCATATCCGCCTTCGTACATATTGTCCTTACCCCATACACTGAGGAGAGTAGGATCGATGGCAGCCAGCTTCTCATTGAGTCCCACGAACCATCCCATGTCGATCATAACCAGGATGAAGATGGCGATGAGGGAACCGATCATGATGAAACCTTGAATAACATCGGTCCATGCAACGGCGAAATATCCGCCAACGAATGTGTAGAACAGAATTACGGCAACACCTACAACCAGACCAACTTCCAGAGGGAAGCCGAACAGCGTTACCAAGGTCTTTCCTGTTGCCAGGAACTGTCCCAGTACGTAACAGGACAAACCGAATACTGCGATGATGCAGGCGATAACCTTTACAGGTACCGACTCGTACCTCTTCTCCAGATACTCTATCGGTGAAATAGCGTCAAGCAGTTGAGAAAGTCTCCTCATCCTCCTGCCCAGTACGGTGATATTGATCAGACCGCCGCCTGCATCACCTACCGCATAGAAGATGGCGAAGTATCCCATAGCGTACGCTTCCGACGGACCACCCATGAACATGAATCCGCTCATTGCGGTAGTCTGCAGCGTCAAAGCAGTTACGAGAGGTCCCATGGATCTTCCGCCCAGCATGTAGTCCTCTGAATTCTTAGCCCTGCGATTCCAGTACAGTCCCATGGAAATCATTCCGATGAAATAAACAAACAGTACAATTACTTCTACTCTCATGATTTAGCCCCCTCCTTTGCAGGCATCTCAAGATGCTTTTCAAATTCGGAATCGTCTATCTGTTCATCCTGCTTCTTCATGATAAAATAATCCACGAAAGCAGCGATGGTATAGACGAATGGCCAAATAAGGATCGCTAGAAATGTAGCGATTGGCATTCCTATAATCATAACACTCCTCCTTAATAAAATACTGCAACGATTTAAATGATTGCACAGCTATTTTACCAAGTTTTCAGATAACTTTTAATGGCTTGCGTCCTTTTTTAAGTAGAATTTAAAGCGATATTAAGTAGAATTTAAAACGACTTTAAGTTAGATTTAATAATCTTTCCTGCTGTATTCTTTTTTGTAGGTTTCGATCTTTTTGTAGACAGTGAATCGCGGCTTATCTACCAACGCCACGATGACGAAGAAAAATAAATTGATAAGCATTCCCGAAATGGCGCAAATGCTGCTGTCTGCAACGCTCATAAAGACGCCGGTGAAGAATACCACCTCTCCCATAAGAAGACCTGTGATGGCAGCCTTGGCCGTCGACCTCTTCCAGAACAACGCTCCCAAAACAGGGATAAACAGCTGAGCCATACCGCCCATTGCCATGATGGCCAGGTCGAAGATGCTCTGAGGGCTGATCAGGATCAGTATATAGGAAATGATCGAAATGAAGAGCACCGCCCACTTGGCAATTGAGACCAGCTTCCTGTCGGGGGCGCTTTTGTTGATATATCTTTTATGCACATCTATGGTATATACGGCTGACAAGGCGTGGACCTGAGAATTCGCCGTAGAAAATATGGTAGCATAGATCCCCACGATGATCAGCGCATAGAAAAAAGGATGGGCATACTCTACGGTAAGCTGCAGCAAAATGGAGTCAGGATTGGTAACATTCTCCGCCATAACCACGCCGGCGCTGCCGGAGAACAAAGTCCCCAAACAGATGATGGATGACAGGCAGAGAAGCCACGGCAGTATGAGAAAGTTCTTTTCAGAGCTGGAAGCATAGTTTCTGATCCACATCTGGGGTCCCATGAAGGCGCCTATGGGAACTATAAAGAACAGCGACAGCCACATGGCCGTCCTGTTATTTCCTTCCGGGCCTACCATGGATACGTTGGCAGGGTCACGCTCAACCAGGGTCTCAAACACCGTCTCCACACCGCCCGCTGTCTTGATGAGAAAAAAGCCGGAGCTTAGAATCGTGATCACTATGAGAACACCGTAAAAAATGTCCGTCCACGCCACCGCTCTCAGACCACCTGCCCAAAGGTAGATCACAAGAATCGAAAAAAACACCACACCTCCCACATACCAGGAAATCATCCCCTCTGTGGCGATCCGCATAACGAGAAGACCTCCCACTATCTGAACCTGCAGGTAAACGATGGTACATACGATAACGATTGCCGTTACTATCAGATTCAAATATTTGGAGTCATAGATATATCTATAAATATAAAGAACCTGAAATAGGAAAA
>JAUNBU010000169.1 GCA_030526925.1 Bacillota bacterium
TATCTTCTCTGCCCCATCTACAATTTCACGGTGCGTGGAGTTTACGGGCTGTTCAATAAGGGGCGCCGCAAATTTTCCAGAGACCTTACCGTAGCCAAGGCAGTTGGGACAGTCGTGTCTCTGCTGTTCATGTTCGTAGTGGTCATAGGCATACTGTGGATGATCATTCCGGGCTTGGTGGACAGCATCGCCAATATCATCGATATCCTTCCTGCCAGTATGGACAGCCTGAAGCTGTGGCTGGATTCCAAGCTTGCCGGATTCCCGGAAGCCAGAATGACATTCGATAGATGGATCAACAACTTCACGGAAAACGCCGTAAACTTCGTGACGGAGACGGTGCTTCCGGAATATACATCCATAGCGACCAGCGTTTCGGAAGGGCTCATCGGGATTTTGAATATCATTAAAAATTTATTTGTAGCCATCATCATCTGCGCCTATTTTCTCAACAGCAAGGATACCTTCGCAGCACAGATGAAAAAGATAATCATAGCCACCTTTAAGGAGGAAAGGGCACAGGAGATCCTGGCCGGAGCCACATTCACCAACAAGACCTTCGGTGGTTTCATCAACGGCAAGCTGATAGACTCGCTGATCATCGGGCTGATCTGCTTTGTGGTCATGACTATCTTCGGATGGGAATATTCACTGCTCATCAGCTGTATAATAGGAATAACAAATATAATCCCGTTCTTCGGTCCGTTTATCGGAGCCATCCCATCGGCGCTGCTTTTGTTGATGGTGGATACGGGACAGTGCATATCCTTCCTCATATTTATTTTGATCCTGCAGCAGTTTGACGGCAACATCCTGGGACCTAAGATCCTGGGGGACAGCACAGGGCTTGCCAGCTTCTGGGTACTGTTTGCCGTGCTGGTGGGCGGCGGTCTGTTCGGATTCATCGGCATGGTGGTGGGCATCCCGATCTTTGCGGTGATCTACGCATATGTATCCAGAGGCATCAACAGGAAGCTGGAGCGAAGGGGATTTTCCACGGATCTGTCCGACTATAAGATCGACAGCTACCGGGTAAAGACCGGGTGAAAAAGGAGAAAAAAGAAAGGCGAAAAAAGACGGCAAAGAAATGAACCGAGAAATCATAAAAAAGCGACTGATGGACGAACTCGGTCAGAAGATCATAGAAGAAAATGCATCCATGGCAGATCATACGTCATTTAAGACCGGAGGAAATGCGGCATTGCTGTTGACTCCTCAAACGATAGAAGACCTTAAAAAAGGATTGCAGATCTTAACAGAAGAAAACTGTCCCCACATGGTGCTGGGCAACGGCTCCAATATTTTGGTGCGGGACGGAGGCTATGAAGGCGTCATCCTCAAGATCGGAGATGCTTTTGATTTCGTGAAACAGGAGGAGGACTGTCTGATATGCGGTGCATCGACCTTATTATCGGTCGTGGCAAAGGCAGCGCTGAAGGCAAGCCTTACGGGACTTGAATTTGCTTCGGGTATCCCGGGAAGCATGGGCGGCGCCGTATTCATGAATGCAGGAGCCTATGACGGGGAGCTGAAGCAGGTGCTGAAGGAAGCCAGACTCATCTCAAAGGACGGCAGCAGGGAATTTTCCATGACGGCAGCGGAGCTGGTCATGGGCTATCGTCATACGCGGCTGCATGAGACGGGAGATGTGGTGATAGAAGCAGTGCTTCAGCTGGAAAAAGGCGATAAGGAAGCTATCAGAAGCCGGATGGCGGAGCTGGCTGCCAGGAGAAACGAGAAGCAGCCTGTGACCTTTCCAAGCGCAGGAAGCTTTTTTAAAAGACCTGAAGGGTATTTTGCAGGAAAGCTGATCCAGGACGCCGGACTCAAGGGACTGTCCGTGGGTGGAGCACAGGTTTCGGAGCTTCACAGCGGGTTCATCATCAATACAGGCGGAGCTACGGCTACAGATATTCTGCAGCTGATGGAGATCGTCCGGGCAACGGTGCTGGACAGATTCGGCGTGAAGCTGGAACCGGAGGTACGGATCATTGGAGAATAATTATGCAAAGATAGCGGATAACTATGTGATGACCTACGACCTGCATACCCATACCACCTATTCCCACGGAAAGGGCTCCGTGGAGGATAATGTTAGACAAGCATTTGATAAAAATCTGGAGTACATAGCAATTTCCGACCACGGACCGGGACATCTGTTTTACGGCATCAACAGGAACGAGCTGGTCAATATGAGAAACGACATCGAACGGATGAACGTGAAGTACCCCAGAATGGGCGTCAAGATGAGCGTGGAGGCCAACACCATCAAGGGTGGCAACGGGCTGGACGTCAGGAAGGAAGAATTTGAAGAATTCGATTTTATCATAGCCGGCTATCACTACGGGCTGTTCGGGTGCGGCTGCATCCGCAACTGGCTGTGGAACAAGGGCTTCAGGCTTGGGGAAGAATCTCTGAGACGTTCCAATACCCAGATGGTGGAGCATGCTCTGAGGGAAAACGACATCGCCATCCTGACTCATCCGGGTGATAAGGGACCTTTTGATATAGCTCATCTGGCAAAGGTGTGCGCCGAGACGGATACGCTGATGGAGATCAACACCTGGCACGGTCATATGACTGTGGAGGAGATCAGGATAGCCGCCGAGGAGCCTAATGTGAAATTCATAATCAGCAGCGACGCCCACACGCCGGACCGGGTAGGAGATTTTAAAGAGGGCGTAGTGAGAGCTCTGGAGGCAGGGCTGGATCTTTCGCGGATCGTAAACATAAAGGAGCGGGAATGAAAGCAATCATCATCACGGGATTATCGGGAGCGGGGAAGACTCAGGCAATAGACTGCCTGGAGGACATGGGGTATTATTGCATCGACAATATGCCGCCTGCTCTCATCAAGAGCTTTATCGATCTGAGCGCCAACGGCAAAGGGATCGACAAAGCAGCCTTCGTCATAGACGTGCGGGGCGGCAAGCTCTTTGACGATCTGAAGGAATCATTGGAGGAGCTGAGCAGAGACGGGATCGATTACAAGATCCTTTATCTGGAGGCATCTGACAGAACACTCATAAGAAGATACAGCGAAACGAGGCGGCACCATCCGCTTTCCGAGGGCGGCGGCTCCGTAGCTGCGGGGCTGAAGAAAGAACGTGCCATGCTTGAGGTCCTGCGCAAGGAAGCTGATTTTATCATCGATACATCCAACATGAAGACGGCGCAGCTGTGGGAAGAGATCAAGCACGTGATGACCTCGGGAGAAAATCAAAAGAGCTTCATGATAAACGTCATGTCCTTCGGCTACAAGAGAGGGACGCCTATGGCGGGAGATCTGGTATTCGATATGAGATTCATTCCTAATCCATACTATGTCAAATCCCTGAGACCGCTGACGGGGAACAACATCAAAGTCAGTAAATATGTACTGCGGCACGATATCACTCAGGAGTTTCTCAAGAAGGCCATGGAGATGATCGACATGCTGATCCCATTCTATATGAAGGAAGGCAAATACAGCCTGAACATCTGCATCGGCTGTACCGGCGGACATCACAGATCGGTAGCCGTAGCAAACGAGCTTTACAAGCGGTTGCAGGAGCAGGGCAGGAGAACGACGCTGGAGCACAGAGATTTATAGCTTGTACCCATTGAAAGTCAGAGACTTCAGTGGTAAAATAAGAGAAATGATTTTAGAGAAAAGGAGAGCTACAATGGAAAAACTGATTATTGCTGCCGCTATCTGCGGCGCAGAGGTAACAAAAGAGCACAACCCTGCAGTTCCCTACACGGTGGAAGAGATAGTAAGGGAGGCTAAGTCGGCATACGATGCAGGCGCTGCCGTGATCCATCTTCACGTGAGAGAGGACGACGGAACGCCGACTCAGAGCCATGAAAGATTTCAGGTATGCGTGGATGGGATCCTTAAAGCGTGTCCCGATGTGATCATCCAGCCGTCAACAGGCGGAGCTGTAGGAATGACGGATCTGGAACGTCTTGACTCCACCAACATCACGCCGACGCCGGAATTCGTAACATTGGACTGCGGTACCTGCAACTTCGGTGGAGATGAAATATTCGTAAATACAGACAATACCATTTTTAATTTTGCAAAGATCATGCAGGAAAAGGGCATGAAGCCGGAGCTGGAGTGCTTCGATAAGGGCATGCTGGACATCGCCATGAAGGCTTACAGAAAGGGTCTTTTGGACGATCCGCTCCACTTTGACTTTGTACTGGGCGTTCAGATGTCGGCAACCGTAAGAGACCTTTCATTCTGTGTGGATTCCCTGCCGCCGGGGGCAACCTGGACAGGATGCGCCATAGGCAGAGACGAGTTCACCATCGCTGCCGCATCCATCGCCATGGGAGGACACGTTCGTGTAGGGTTTGAAGATAACCTTTACATAGAAAGAGGCGTCCTTGCCAAGAGCAACGGAGAGCTGGTAGAAAAGGCTGTGAAGATTTCCAAGCTGCTGGGCAGAGCCATCGCAACGCCTGACGAAGCAAGGGAGATCCTCAGCATCAAGAAAAAGTAAGCAATGCAGTAATGAAATCGCGGAGCCTCTCTGACGTTGTTGGGGAGGCTCGTGTTTT
>JAUNBU010000170.1 GCA_030526925.1 Bacillota bacterium
TCCAGCTGGTGATACTCATATGCCCTACAACACCGGAGGTAGAAGAGGACGCATATAAGCAGGTGGTGACTGTGGTTGGAAAAGCCGGACTTACCGCAGAGACCTATCGTTTGACGGCAGGAGATCTCCGGGAAATGCAACAGCTGTTGCAGAATGCAGGCCTCAACGAGAAAGCGGTGGCGCTCCTTTCCATGTCGGGCTATGCCAACGTGCGTAATATGTGTCTGTTGGCAGCATCCATATTGACGGCAGATGCGGCCATCCTCATTGATGATGATGAAGTCTTTGAGCTGCCTGATTACGTTTCACGTGCGGTGGAGTTTCTGGATGACCGGGTATACGGAGATATCGTTCACGGGGTGGCAGGATATTACCTGAACCAGAAGGGACATTATTACGATGATGTACAGCCTGAGCCCTGGATGACCTACTGGGATCGTTTTGGCAGCAAGGCAAAGGCTTTCGATAAGATCATAGGCAGCCAGCCGCGGCTCAAGAGGACTCCTTTTGCTTTTGGCGGAGCCATGACACTTTCCAAGGATCTGTTTGAATGCGTGCCTTTCGATCCTCTGGTCACCAGAGGAGAGGACATAGATTACCTGATAAACAGCAGAATGTACGGCTTCAGCTTTTTCCTGGACAATACCCTTTCCATAAAGCATCTGCCGGAGCCGAAATCCCATCCTCAGTGGATGAGGATGCGTGAGGACATCTACAGGTTCGTATATCAGCGGGCCAAGATCACATCCCAGAAGGACGACGGCAATATGGTGCCAGTCTGGCCGGAGGATTTCGATCCATATCCGGGAGAGTTTCTAAAAAAGGATCTGGAGGATAAGATATACCGAAGCAGCGTCATGCTGTCCATGGATTATCTGGCACAAGGAGATACTGAGGCAAGCCAGGAGGCTCTGAAGAACATCCACATATGCAAGCACGACGCTAAGCCGGATTTTGACGCTTTCGATGCTTATGTGAAGACCCAGAAGCAGTGGGTCAAGCTCATCAGACTGGTGCGAAAAGAACGGTACCAGCTTCGTAAGATCCTGGAAAAGCACAATATGTCTTCCCCTGAGATCCTTCTGGATCATACGCATCATCGGAAGATGAGCAAAATGGAAATATACAGCGTCATGAAGCAGCTGCCTTACAGCGGCTCTTTCACCAGACAGGAACGGAGCCAGCTGCTGGACGTGTTTTTTGTTCGGACATATTATGAGGATGAGATATTGTTCCGAAGCGGTGATTTTAACGACACGGCAGGTATTATCCTAAAAGGGCGGATAAGCATATTTGCCGACGTGACGGAAAATGAGAATGGGTCGCCCCTGGAGATCGCAGAGCTGACCGGAGGGGATATGTTGGGAGAAAACTGCCTGGTGACGGAGACCTTCCAGATGACCGGCATGGCGAGGGAATTCACCGAGCTTCTCTGCATCAGCAAAAATGAATTGAACCGCTTATTAAAAGAAGAGCCTGTATTGGGGATCAAGCTGCTGAAGCTGTTTTTAGAAAGCGTTTCAGAAAAGGTACACGGCATCAATCGATGGATCCGGGAGCGGGAAGAATACGATTACAACCATGTGGATCATTCGGCGATCCAGCTTGATGATGAATAAGACGAATCGGATGGGGCGAGTGTCTGTGGTTTGCCTATAGGTGAAACCGTTTGGCCAGCTCGTGTATTATTTCCCTGCCCTGAAAAAGTGCGATACCTGCCAGGCAGATGACGCTGCAGGACATGCAGATTACCGAAGGGATGTTCTGGTTGAGCATGTTAAGCGCATAGAAGATGATGGGGATGAATCCGAAGACGATATCCAGGATCAGGCAGAACAGATACTCCTCGGCAGGGATGTTCATGACCCTTGCCAGTACGGTCATTGATATCATGGCTACCACGAAGATCGACGGCAGGGCATAGCTGAGAGACCAGCCGTGCCAATTGGTCAAAAGATCTATGATAACGCAGAATATAGAAACAAAGAGAGCCTGCTGGGTGATGTTTTTCGGCAGGCTTTTTCGCTGCCGCACAGCCAGGTACATACTGCCCCAGAAACAAGCGAGACATACGATGACCAGCAGAGACCAGGAGCCGGTATGGGGCAGTATCAGATTTACCGCTCCGCAGGCAACGGCGGCTACGATGGTAGCGAAGGTGAGGATCTTAAAAAACGTCCTGTACTGGCTGTAGACGGTCAGGATCTTGGGATAACAATAACCCTCTTCGTCGATGCCTGACAGGGGCGTCTGGCAGAGGGGACATCGTTTCAGGTCGCCGCGGACCGATACATTGCATTTATTACAGTATCTCATCAGTTCATATCCTCCGTATTGTTGGACATTATTCTAACGTCAATATCTCGTTCCGTGAACATCCTGAAGAAGGTTCGTTCGATATCCGAGCTGATATGTGGGTTGGTGCATCCGATGCTGAGGCAGCCGTTAAAGGAACAGATGCTCGCTTGGAATTTCTTCGTAGAGGCACAGATGTCGAAGGATTTGATGTGCTTGGCGGCTTCCTCGGGCATGGATATTCTTCCCATGTTGGAAATGGTAGCTGTAGTGGCTTTCTCACTGTTCTTGTATACGATTTTGAGCGCCAGCTGTTTTAAAAACAGGGGGGCGATCTTGGCAAAGACGTTGTGCTCTGCGGCGCTCTGTTCATCCAGCTGGTTGTTCAAGTATTCGACGGTCAGCTTTTCTGCAAACTGAGGGTTCAGCCGGCGAACGATGGTCTCAATGCTGTTGTCTTCCTTTTGCCACTGGTAGGAAACGGATATGACACCAAAAAAATTTCGCGCAGAGGCTGATGGGAAGTGATTACGCAGATCCACCGGTACTGAAAGGATGATTGGCTTTTTCTTTTCACGGCTTGAGGTGTTGACGCCTATGGAGTGGATCAGAAATGCACAAAGAAGCCCCGTGACGGTAGTCCTGTACTCCTTTGCAAGAGCGGAGACCTTCTCGGCAGGAAGCTGTCCCGTGATGTTTCGCAGGAAGTTTTCGCTGTACTTGAAACCCTGGATACGGCACGCAGGAAGGACCTTGGCTCTCTTTCGGGTCTCGCCTGTATAGTAGCGCTCGTAGCTGTCATCCTTTCTCTGGGTATGAGAAGCGTCGATGTCCGGCGACTGCATTGGCGTGCCGAATGCCAGAGAGCTGTATTTTGAGAGCATCGTGGTGAAAAACTGCATGGCGCCTGTTCCGTCTGCCAGCACATGATAGACTTCCAGATTGACTCTTTTTCTGAAATAGGTCACTTCCAGGAGCAGTTTCCTGGCTCGCGTGCAGTTCATATTGGCGCACAGCTTTTTTGTCTCGAGAAGGACCATAGGGGAAAGGTCGCATTCCTCCAGGTAGTACCAGAAGAACCCTTTTTTTATGACAACGCGAAAAGAAGGGAAGGCGTTCATGGTATGATCCACGGCCTCCTGCAGCAGCGCAGGGTCGATTTCTCTGTCAAATTCGCAGGAAAATCGAAACACCTGAGTTTCTGTTTTGCTTTCTCCGGCGATGAAAAGCTTCGCCGCATGGTCAAGGGTCGTCCAGTTGTTCTTCATAGGTTAGCGGTTCCTCTTTAAAAAATCTTCGATCAGGCGGTAGGTGCGCTGCACGTGTACGAACCGTTTCGGCAGGGAAAAGAATCCGTGGAGCGCGTCCTGCATCCTGTAAAAGTCAACGTAATTGCCTGCCTTCTCAAGTGCCTTGGCATAGGCTTCGCCTTCGTCTCGCAATGGATCGTACTGGGCGGTGATGATCAGGGTGTCCGGCTGGTCGGAAAGGTCATCTGCCAAAAGCGGTGCGAAGTATGGGCTGTTGAAGTCCTCTTCGCTCTGGATGTAAAGGTCGATATAGTCGCAGATCCGCTTGGAGGTCAGCAGGTAGTCTTTGCCAAAGTCGTGGACCGACCGGAAACGTGATGTTTCACTGTGGTCGTTGAAGGTGGCAGGGTATAGCAGTATCTGTTTTTCGAATTTAAAGGTATTGTTGTCACGTCCCATCAAACTGATACATGCTGCCAGATTCCCGCCGGCGCTGTCGCCCATGAGGATGATGTTTTCAGGTTTGACGAAAAAGGCTTCACTGTTTTCAAAGATAGTCAGTGCAGCGTGGTAGCAGTCCTCAAGCCCGCAGGGGAAAGGGTGCTCCGGCGCCAGTCTGTAGTCTACGGACAGAACGCGTCTGCCGGTGGCGTTGGCGAGGGAAGCGCAGGGCTTGGTGTAGGTGTCGATATCGCCGATGACCCAGCCTCCGCCGTGAAAAAAGAGAAATACCTGATCGGAGGTCTTCTCGTCGGGGTGAAAAATCCTGATTGGGATTTCTTTCTCTTTTAGGTGGATCTTGAAATCGCTCATCTTGTAGATGCTCTTAACGGGCGTCGTGACTGTGCTGTTAAAGGCGCGGTACAGTTCGTAGTTTTCTTTGACGTCGATTTCTGTGTAGGAAAGTGCTTTGAGTGCTGCTAGCATCCATTTGTTGATGGCCATAAAAGGTCCTCCTCTGTTATACATCAACTGTAACACAGGAGAGGGAAGCCAGTCAATG
>JAUNBU010000171.1:0-1339 GCA_030526925.1 Bacillota bacterium
TTTACATCAAGGCCTGCTTTTTTAGCGACGGAAAGAATGTCTTCCATGCCCGGAGCCACCGCTCGCCCGCTGAATATACGTGTCCGATGCAGCCGCTCGCCCACCGCACCCACATACAGCTTTCAACAAATCGTCACAGCAACGTCCTCAAAGCGGCATAATCAACTGTTATTATAAATACGTGATAAGGAAAAAACACCTTCCTCAATACACACTCTCCTAACTAAATAATGATAATGATGAAACAAAGTCTGCCTCGCCGATTCCCTATCGGTGGCAGACTTTGTTACTTTACCTATGACCCCATGGGGTTATAGACATCTGTTACGCAGATGCGTTTTTTGGATGCTCTTGTCAATCACAAACGATTATTTTATCCAAAAAATTTTCTCCCACTTTTAGAACACGCTCAGATACCGTTCTCCTGTATCGGGGAGGATAACTACGATCCGTTTGCCTGCGTTTTCATCCTGTTGCGCCAGTCTGAGGGCGGCACAGGCTGCCGCACCGGAGGATACGCCCACCAGCAAGCCTTCTTCTGTTGCCAGCCGCTTCATCATGGCGAGGGCGTCCTCATCGCTTACCGTCAGCACCTGATCTAAAAGTTCTCGGTCCAGCACCTCCGGGATAAAATTAGCCCCGATGCCCTGGATCTTATGGGGGCCAGCTTTGCCCTCCGTCAAAAGAGGTGATGCTGCCGGCTCCACGGCAACGATCTGCACATTCGGATTCTGTTCTTTTAAATAGCGCCCTGTTCCGGTGACGGTCCCGCCGGTCCCGAAGGCGGAAACGAAGATGTCCACTTTGCCATCGGTGTCCTGCCAGATCTCAGGTCCCGTCGTCTCATAATGGGCCTGCGGGTTGGCAGGGTTTTCAAACTGCCCTGCGATGATACTGCCCGGCGTCTGCTCTGCCAGCTCCAAAGCCTTTTCCACGCTGCCTTGCATGCCCTTTGCCTTGTCCGTCAGGACAAGCTCAGCGCCTAGCGCCTTCAGCAGCATACGCCTTTCCACGCTCATGCTCTCCGGCATCACCATGATGGCCTTGTATCCTCTGGCGGCTGCGACCATGGCGATCCCCACGCCCGTGTTGCCGCTTGTCGGCTCGATGATGGTCCCGCCCGGCTTCAGGCGCCCGGCCTTCTCCGCATCCAGGACCATGTTAAAGCCCACTCTGTCCTTGACGCTGCCTGCCGGGTTGAAATACTCCAGCTTAGCCACCACCTCGGCTTTGGCGCCGAATGCCTTTTCCATCTTGGAAAGGCGCATCAGCGGCGTTGCGCCGATCAGTTCTGTCACTGTATTTTTGATGTTCATAGATTCCTTCCTTTCTCTGCGGC
>JAUNBU010000171.1:1439-4525 GCA_030526925.1 Bacillota bacterium
CCGTAGTAGAGCCGCCTCTGGTTTCCCTCCGTGATGCCGTGCCTGATGAGGCATATCTTCGATTTCATCTATTTTACCTTCTTTCCCAGACCGCAAAAAACACGATATACGCGGTCCGCTTCATTAGTCAGATAGAGCAAAGTCCTGCCGTTCATCTCCCTGAACGCCCGCTGCTCCGCCTCCAAAGGTACTATTCCTTGGGAAACGTCGGTGGCAATCAGGACCTTGTCCTGCCAGCTGTCTTTATTCTCCTTGAAAAAGTCCGCTGCCTCTCTGCCCTTTCTAACGCAGTCCAGCACGTAGCCCTCAATGCCGTAGACAGCATCCATGGAAAAGTCGGGCCGGCTGCCGTCTGAGCAGTCGCAGACTGTCTTTACGTTGAAATTTTCTCTGGCGTATTCCAGCTTGCCCTGGTACGCCCCGCCGAATATGAGTATCATGCCTGCCTCCTCTCACATAAGCGCCCATGCGGAGATCGCTGCGAAAATGATGCCGACCAATTCCCCGATGACGATCATATATCCTGAAATGTCTCCGTTCATGCCGCCCAGCTGCTTTCTGGCTTTCCTTCCCGCATCTCCCGCAAATCCCCTCATTGAAACCACAGTCAGGGCTGTGGCAAACAGGATATTTCTGTTGCCATCGCCGGTAATATGGGACCAGTCTGTTAAAAACAGTGCATACATCCCCAAAATGATCACTACGGTCACCATCAGTACAACAGCTCCCGCCGTGCGGGATTTTTTCAATGTCTCCCCTTGGCTTCGATTCACATCCCCAGTCAAATCACTATACTGACTGGTATCCATAGGCTTCCTGCGAATCACATTGTAGGCAGCCAACCCTCTGGAAAATACCAATATCATGGCAAAAAAAGCTGCTCTTGCCAGTGAAAATGACTCCGCAATGACCGACATGGATGCGGTAAACAGCAGCACCATGAAAACCAGTGCGATAACTGCAAAAGCGCCCACATGCGAGTCCTTAAGGATCCGCTGTCGCTCTGCCAGCGACCGACGTCTTGACAAAATGGCGTCGCTGCAATCCATGAATCCATCCAGATGAATGAAGCCGGTCAGCCAAAAATACAATGCCGTAAGCAACGCACCTTTGAAGACGCTGTTGATTTCCGACAGGGAAAGCAGCGCCCACCCGGCGGTGACGATCATTGCCATAAACATCCCCACCAGCGGCAGCATACAAAGCATTGCCGTCCGGTCCTCCTGATGCCACTTTTTATATGGACACGGCACGGCGCTGAAATTGCCCCATGCCATCAAAAATCCTCTGACGTATCTCATTTCCACCTCTCCTGTGTTCCGAAGGCCACTTCTATCACCTGCCCGCAGCAGGCAGCCAGCGCCCGGTCGATTGTCGCCAGGCTTTTCCTGTATTCCTCCACCGTAGGGCTGTACCGACAGGCATCCGAATAGATATAATCCGATACGAACACCGTATTGCCCGTAGCTTCTGCAAAATCCAAAACGTCTCTTTTGATGCGTCCCGCCGCCTGCGGGTCCAAATTCCCATTGGCATCGAACATCTCGTTATCCAAAAGGGCCGTAACGCTGTCCAGCAGAAAGACGCCGGTCTTGTCTACGGATTCGTCTTTTAGGATGGCAGTCAGGTTCTTTCCCTGCTCGATGGTGGTAAAGCCCCATCCTTCCCGCTCCGAGATGTGACGTCTGATACGCGCCCGGTCTTCCTCGTCGCCAGGGATCATGGTGGCGATGTAGTAGAGAGGCTTTTTCAGTTGTTCCGACTGCTCCTTGGCAATTCGCTGAGCATGGTATGATTTGCCGTTTTTGCAGCCGCCGCTGATAAAGACGTTCATCTAAAAGCAGTCTCCCTTTCTGATCTCATCCAGGTAGTCGTCGTTGATTGCCGCCTCTTCAAAGGTCGCCATATTTGACATAACGTCGCAGGCCCCTTTGATGACATCGAAGGCAATGGGACAGCCGCTGCCCTCTCCCAGCCGCATGTTGAGGGCGAGGAAAGGCTCCAGTCCCAAAATTTCAATTGCCAGGGAATATCCCCTCTCCCAGGACTTGTGGGAAGCCAGCATATAATTGATGGTCCTCGGCGCCAGAACCGCTGCTGCTAAGGCCGCTACCACGGAAATATATCCGTCGATGACTGCAGGCATGCGGTTTTTGGCAGCTCCCATGAAAACTCCCGCCATGGCGCAGATGTCGAATCCGCCCATCTTCGCCAGGATGTCTATCATCCCCTGCTGCCGCCGAGTCAGCGCATCTTCCAAATGGCTAGCGGAATCCGACAAGTGAGCAGCGCCGAAGCCATCTGTCGCCCCTGTCATCTTCAGCAGCCCGCCCTGCCGTCTGTATTCTTCCGACACACGGTCCACGATTTCCTTCTTATGACGAAAGCTTTCATCGTTGATACCGCCGCCTTTGCCGCATGTCCTATCGCTGTCTTCCCCCGTCACCGCAGAGAGGATGGCAGCGCTGGTGGTGGTGTTGCCGATGCCCATCTCCCCCACGCCAAGAATATCAAAGCCCGCAGCCTTGACAGCATCCGCCATTTCCATGCCGACGCCGATACATTGCAGTGCTTCCTCCTTTGTCATGGCCGGACCCTTTGCCAGATTGTCGGTCCCCTGCCGCAATCGCCTATCGACGATTTTATGTGTGTCCCGCAGAGGGATCGTATCGTACAACTGCGCCGGAATAGTGTCCTTGACCCCCAGATCCACGATGAGCAGCTCGCTGCCAAAGCTTTCCGCAAGAGCCCCCACCCCCGTCAGCCGCCGGGTGAAATTGATGGTCTGAGCCATGGTCACGCTCTGGGGCGCCGACGCCACATTTTCCTCGGCAACGCCGTTATCGGCGCACAGGACGACCACACAGCCCTTTTCGATTTTATTCTTCACCTGCCCCGTGATCCCTGCCATCTTTATGGAAAGGTCTTCAAGGCCGCCCAGGCTGCCCGGTGGCTTCGCCAGCTTTTCCTGACGGGCACGGGCAAGGTCTACGGCTTCCCTGTCGGGAGCCGGGATGCTTTCGATGGTTTCATACAGTTGTTTCTCGTCAAATCGTTTTTCGTTCATTATGCCGTCCTCTTTCATT
>JAUNBU010000172.1 GCA_030526925.1 Bacillota bacterium
GTCTTGTTTTTCCCAATCTCAAACAAATAAAATCAGTTTTCGGGAAAGCTTAACTATATCGCCTCACTAGAAGGCGCATGGGATGCGAGCGTGCTGCAGTGCTAGAAGGCGTGCGGGGATGTGGGGATGCGGGCGTGCTGTAGCGCAAGTGGGCGGGAGAGTCAGAGATGGGCGGAGAGGATCAGGGTGGATCAGAGAGGGCCAGAGGAAGTGTATTGGATTCTAATATTCCAATTAAGGTAATTATTTATCTCTATTTTGACTTGCGGTGGACACCCTTGTCTTCGGCTATATCCTTCCCACTACCGGGCGGATTCCGGACTTTCACCGGTTAGAAACGTGTGCCGCCGGGAGCACAACAGAAAATAAGGAAACTATATGTAAGTCGTGATCATCTCATGTAATTTCTGCGGATCGACCGGTTTCGCCAAGCAGCTGTTCATACCGGCGCCCAGACACTCCTTTATATCACTCTCAAATGCATTGGCGGTGATCGCTATGATAGGGATGCTCCGTTTTGATTCCTCCTCCATCTGCCGGATCCGTCTTGTTGCCGTGATCCCGTCCATCACAGGCATTCGAACATCCATAAAGACCATCTGATAATAGCAACTGTCGTGTGTATGGATGGCATGCACCGCTTCCTGCCCATTGCAGACGCGTTCCACCTGTATCTCATTTTTTTCCAACAGTCGCTGCAAGATCTCAGCATTGATGTCGCTGTCTTCTACAATGAGAACCCGACAATCCCCTGCTTCGATGGAGACGTGCTTGCTATGATAGCCGGTGTTTAGCTCTGCCCGGTACTTGAGACGCTGCTCCTCTGTGGCGACCGGCAGATCCATATGAACTGTCACTATAGTTCCCTTGCCCTCTTCACTTTCTATTTTGATGGTTGCGCACATCTTGTCCAGGATCTGTTTGCATATTGCGAGTCCCAGTCCGGAACCTACATATGCCTCTGTGGAATTTCCCCGCACAAAAGGTTCAAAAACGTTTTCGATCGTCTCCCGACTCATACCGCAGCCGGTATCGGACACAACGAAGTCGCACGTAAGGATCCCGTCATGCACCACGTTGTTACGAGCAGCAAATGAGACTGTACCGCCGGGAGGCGTAAACTTGACTGCGTTAGAAAGGAGATTAAAAAACACCTGATTGAATCTGGCGCGATCCACATGAATATCCGGCAACGTTGACCCTTCCTCCAGCACAAAAGCGATGTCTTTATCCTCACAAAGTGGCATGACAATGCCGCGAATGTAATTTATGAACATGTCATAAGTATGGACACTCGGTTTCAGTTCCAGATGACCACTCTCAATGCGAGAAATATCCAGAACATCGTTGATCAGCTGCAGTAGAAATTCTCCGGCTACTTCGATTTTGGCAATATCCTCTCGCAGCTTTTTCGGTTCGTTGATCTCCTCATTGAGCAGCCGGTTCAGGTTCAAAATGGCATTGAGCGGTGTGCGTATGTCATGACTCATGCGGGAAAGAAACTCGGTTTTTGCCTGGTCTGCTCTCCTTGCTGCCTCCAAGGCCTCCTGCAGCTGCTCCCGCTGTCGAGCTTCCTTCTCATATATCTCAGTCAGATCCTGCACCGCACACAAAATCAGCTGCTGCATTTCATCCAGATAGGTATAAAGAACGCGTCTATGTACTCTTTTTCCATTCAGCAGCAAATTGTATGAGGTCTCATAGCTTGACGAACTCTGCAACATCTTTTTGATATATGGCAGGCTTGTTTTCCGTACAACGGCTTCTACGTCTTCATCTGCGCAATACTTCCTCAGGAATACTTCGACCCCTTCGGCTGAATTCCTCTGCCGCCGCTGCTCCTCCAATAATTCCGTTTCTCTATCACTATATGAAACTGTTTCTCCACTATCCGCTTGGATGGTCTGAATGCACTCATAATCAAAATTGACCAGCGTATCCACCACCTGCTCTGCCCGTACAAGCTCTGAAATGTCACGCAATATAACGATCGCTTCTATATCGCCGGTATAGGGATTCTGGACCAGTTCATAGACAGCTTCCAGCCAGCATGTCATATCGCTGTTATGATGCCGAATCTTGCCATAGCGATGACCCTTTAAAAACTCGTCCAAAAGCTTCCGGCTCTGAAAGACGTCTAAGATTTTTCTACGTTCCGATTCAGCCACATAACGATCGACGACCCGCTGTACCGCTATATCCATTGAGCTTCCCATCATTTCCGGAATGTCGTCTTTATCCCGAATGTTCATCTTTTCGACCCGGTTTCCGGTAACATTAAACAGGCCTGTCAAGATCTCACTTTGCGTTAGAATGTCAGCAATGCGAAGTTGATTTTCATAGTTGAGTTCTCTTTCTTTCTGCTCGGTAATATCAGTAGCCGTACCTATAGATTCATGGCAATTCCCCCGGTCATCGAATACCGGTGTGTAAATCACCCGTTTCCAGGCGTACCCTTTCGCATTTGTGCTCGAGATCTTGATATCCTTACTGATCCGTTTTCCCTGTTCTGCGCCGGCGTGAAGCTCCCTGAAATCCTCCTCGCTGCATTTATCGATCAACCTCATGTCGATCCATGTCTGTGGTGTATATTCGGTTCCCTGAGGCAGCGCTAGATCTTTTCCCATATCGTTAGAATTCAAAATGCATTTTTTCTCATGATCATACACCCAAACCAGCATATTCGTATTCTTCATAGCAGCATCCAGCAGAGCCTGATTGTCGATCAGTTCCTGTTGCTTTCTTGCCAGCTCTCTCTGCATGTTGATCATCTGATTATTCAAGGATTGTACTGCACTGATATTATCTGCAATATCCTGGGTGTCATAATTTTTAAATTGACTCAATACGTTCAGCAACAGCCATACATCTTCTTTTTCAGCGGCCGCCTCACGATCTGATCCTTCATTCGTATAAAAGCAAAACCAGGCATCCGGCGAGATCTTCTCCGCATATATTCTATGGCGTTTCTCTTTTTTATCCCATTGACGCTGTATTTGCAGATCATCGCAATTCGCCAAATCCTTTATTTGAAATCCTGTTTTCTCAAAAAACTCTGTTCCTTTACGCACAAAATACGGCGGGCAGGACCATAACACCTTATCCACCGTTCCATTCATATTCACCGTACAAAGACAACCCTGCCTATCCTTACCCAATGTTTGCATATGACCACCCCAAAAGTTCTTTCGCATTTTTTGTATAGATATCGATATTCCACTTTTTCCAGATCTCATCTGTCACTTCAAAGGCTCTTCCTCCGACTGCTATCTTCACTTTAGGGTCATTGTTTTTTATCTCCGGAATGATCGTCTGACAATCGACCAGCGTTTGCGGCATCGTTGCAGAGAGACAGACCAGATGTGGCTTATAGCTATCCATTGCCTGCAGGATATATTCGTTTGATACAGCCGCCCCCAGATAAATGCAGGTATAGCCTCCGTAGGAAAGCACATCTGAAACGGTTCTTGCTCCCATCTCGTGATACTCCTTCCCTGCACAGGCCACGATCACCGTCCTGTTTCTGCGCCGTGTTGCAAATATCTTCGCATAAAACTGTGCCTCGGCCATCTGACTGGCCGATGTACAGCATAGCTCCTTTGCCACTGAGATCTCGTCATGAAGCCACATATCACCCACGCGATGCAATGCCTCCTGTACAACGCTTACGTATATTTCGGGAATCTCCATGCCGCCCTTTTCCAACTCAACCAGATAACCTATGGCACGATTCGAATCTTCGTCCAGGAGATACTGCAGGTATCGCTCCACTTCCTGCTCATATCCCTGATCCTTCGCATCCCGATAGTCCTTATCATGCAAGCAGCACTGCCAAGAACTTTCGATCGCCTTATCTAGCTGCCGAGAAATAAATGCTCCATCCTCTTCGCCATAGTGCTCACCGAGAACATGTTTCAGAGCTTCATAATGTCCCTGGATCTGTTGTGCCACCTGCTCTTTCGAGCAATACGTCATTCGACTGACCATCAAACAAAAAAGCCAACAAGAATATTCCGGGAAGAGTTTCTCGTCCTTTAGTTTTAATGCCGTATCAAGAAAATTTATGTTGATCAACACATCATCAAACATTTTCTGCTTTGCAATATCCGAAAGTATATCATTCAATTTTGGATCCTGTTGAAGCTGGTATTCAAACACCTTCTGCGATAAGTCCTGCGTCACTGAGTCAAATTGAATGCCTAGTAGCCCCGCCATCGCTGCCCTCCTTGTTGTAAATAGACAATATTCCGCTTTGGTTCTATTTGGTCCATTTTTCTTTCCTTTATTATACATTTGTACAAAATATCGGTCAATAACTTTGTGGGAATGCAAATAGAAAAAGCCCGCAGCAACAATGCTACGGGCTGGTTTAACAAGTCCTATTCGATTATTTCAGTTACTACGCCAGACCCTACAGTCCTTCCGCCCTCTCTGATGGCGAACCTAAGTCCCTCTTCGATGGCGATCGGTGTGATCAGCTCGATGCTCATGGTGATGTTATCTCCAG
>JAUNBU010000009.1:0-4273 GCA_030526925.1 Bacillota bacterium
GGCAACAGGGGCATCAAGCCTCAGTTTGACGTGCCTGTTTTCCCGAGGATCAAGCAGGACGAGATAGATCAGCTGACGGGAACCAAGCAGTTGCTGGATGAAAGAGGTCCGAAAGGCGTTGTGGACTGGATAAGAGATCAGAAAAAGCTGCTGATCACCGATACCACCATGCGTGATGCACAGCAGTCGCTGATGGCGACGAGAGTGCGGACCGTTGACATGGAAAAGATCGCACCGGCTGTTGCTACATACGGCAGAGATCTGTTTTCACTGGAGATGTGGGGCGGGGCTACCTTTGATACGGCGCTCAGATTTCTCAAGGAGTGTCCGTGGGAGCGTCTGAGTACCTTGAGAGCGAAGATCCCCAACATCATGTTCCAGATGCTCATCAGAGGCGCCAACGGCGTAGGATACAAGAATTACCCGGACAATGTGATCAGACGGTTCGTCAAGGAAAGCGCCAGATCGGGCATCGACATCTTCAGGATATTCGACTCCCTCAACTGGATCCAGGGCATGGAAGTGGCGCTGGACGAAACGCTGAACCAGGGCAAGATCGCAGAAGCGTGTATCTGCTACACGGGAGACATCCTGGATGAGAGCAGAACCAAATACAATCTGGACTACTACGTGCGCATGGCAAAGGAACTGGAAAAGAGAGGGTCTCACATTCTGGGCATCAAGGACATGTCCGGTCTCATCAAGCCGATGGCGGCAAAGAAGCTGATCGAAGCCCTCAAAAATGAGATATCCATTCCGATCCATCTGCACACCCATGATACCAGCGGTAACGGAGTGGCTGCGCTGATGATGGCGGCCAATGCGGGAGTGGACATCGTAGATGCAGCCTTCAACAGCATGTCGGGGCTTACAAGCCAGCCGGCCCTCAACTCCATAGTAGCCGCCATGGAAAGCACACAGCGCGACACGGGCATAGGTCTGGACGGTATACAGGAGATTTCCGACTACTGGGCTGCCGTGCGTCCGGTATACAAGGGATTTGAATCCGACATGATGACCGGCTCGGCAGAGATATATAAATACGAGATGCCGGGAGGACAGTATTCCAATCTGAAATCCCAGGTGGAAAGCTTCGGGCTCGGACATAAGTTCGGAGATGTGAAGGACATGTACAAGGCTGTCAACGAGATGCTGGGAGATATCGTCAAGGTAACGCCGTCTTCAAAGGCGGTTGGAGATATGGCTATCTTCATGGTACAGAACGAGCTGACGCCGGAAAACATCTACGAAAAGGCAAAGGACATCGACTTCCCGGATTCCATCGTTTCTTACTTCGAGGGGATGATGGGACAGCCGGAAGGTGGCTTCCCTGAAAAGCTGCAGAAGCTGGTGCTTCACGGCAAGAAACCGATCACCTGCAGACCGGGTGAACTTTTACCGGACGAAGATTTTGACGCCATCAGAAAGCATCTGCAGGAAGACTTCGAGCTGGAAGGAACTGAACAGGAGCTGCTCAGCTATGCTCTCTATTCGAAGGTGTTCGAAGATTATCTCAAAAGCCTGAAGACAGAAGGAAACTTCAGACTCATGGGAAGCGATATCTTTTTCCATGGTCTTTCCGAAGGAGAAACCTGCGAAATCAAGATCGCAGAAGGCAAAGAGCTTATCGTCCGCCTTTCCAATGCCAGGGAAACCGATGAGGAAGGGTTTAGAGACGTTGTATTTGAAGTCAACGGCAACAGAAGTGCGGTCAAGATCAAAGACCAGGCGGCACAGATCGCAGCCGTTTCCTCCCAGATCGTCTATGCGGATGCGGAGGATCCTTGTGAGATCGGCGCCAACATACCGGGAAATATCCTCAAGGTGCTGATAAACGAAGGCGACGAGGTGGAAGAAAAGCAGCCGATCGCTGTAATCGAAGCCATGAAGATGGAGACAAACATCCTGGCGACAGCCAAGGGAGTTGTTGACAAGATCTACATCAAGGAAGGACAGCAGGTGAAGGCAGGAGAGCTGATCGCCAAGCTGAAGTAAATGAGAGACCGAAGGTAAGTTAGAGAACGTAAGGAGTGGATCATGGGTAACGGTGTTATTGGAAAAATTCTATATTTTTGGATCTTCATAATCGGAGGGATTTTCTTTGCCAGGGTGCTGGGATTTGCCAAGGACGACAAGAGCATGCTCATTTTTATTATCGCACTGGCGCTTGTCTACATAGTATTCCAGGTAGCCAGGTCTCTGGGCAAGAAGAAACGGGAAGAAAAGGCAGAAGCCAACAGACCACCTGTGAGAAAAGGCCAGTCCAATAAGCACAAGAAGCGATAGCTGCTGACCGATACCCGGATAAGAATCAGATGATAAGTAAATACCTCGCATAATTCAATGGTTTCGACAGAAACTAATACCAAAATTATGCGAGGTTTTTTCATGGATAAATACAAGGAACTGCTTAAGGAAATCAAAGGACAGGTGCCGGTGGGCGAAAGCTTCGACCTGCTGGAACGAAAGCTTAATGTGGGGGATCGGGATGCTACCATGTTTTTCGTGGACGGATTGGTCAGCGGAAGCATGATGCAGCGCGTCATATTCAGCCTGTTTTCCCTGCAAAAGGATCAGGTGGACAGGGCAGAGGATGCGGAGAGCTTCATCAAGTACAACCTGCCCTTTCTGGATACGCTGGTAGTCAAGGATGTGAACCAGGCCATCAAGTATCTTTATTCCGGTCTGGTGCCGCTGCTGATCGCAGGATACGAGGGGATCATCATCATCGACTGCAGGGATTATCCGCTGCGGAGTGTAGAAGAACCGTCCAAGGAGAAGAGCCTGAGGGGCGCCAAGGACGGGTTTGTGGAATCCATGATGATGAATATCGCGTTGATAAGGAGACGGATCCGCGACAACCATCTTATCTTCAAGATATTTGCCATTGGGGACATTACCAAATCGGATGTAGCCATGACCTATATGAAGGACAAGGCGGACATGAAGATGGTGGAAAAGCTTGAGCAGACGCTGAAGTCTCTTAAAGTGGAAGGGCTGACGGTAACGGAGCAGTCCCTGGTAGAAGCTTTGACGGGAAAAAAGGCAGGCAGGTTCAATCCTTTCCCCAGGGTCCGTTATACCCAGAGACCGGACATCATCGCAGCCCACGTTGAAGAGGGAAAGATCGCCATCATAGTAGACAACTCTCCTACGGTCATTCTTCTTCCGGCAGGGGTATTTGACTTCGTGCAGGACGTGGACGATTATTACTTCCCGATTTTGACGGGAAACTACTTCAGGCTTTTGAGGATGGCTAACATTTTGGTGATCCTGTTTGCAACTCCGGTGTATCTGCTTTTTGCCGAAGGTGATATTCCCGTACACGATTCCATCAAATTCTTCATCACGGAAGAGGACTTTGCCATAAGCATATTCTGGCAGTTCATCCTGCTGGAGCTGGCTATCGATGGGCTGAAGCTGGCGTCCCTTAACACGCCCGATTCTCTGGGTATGTCTCTGTCGGTCATCGGTGCTCTGATTTTGGGAGAGTTTTCCGTATCGTCGGGCTGGTTCGTTCCCCAGACCATCCTTTGCATGGCGGTGGTAGCCCTCGCCAGCTTCACCCAGCCCAGCATCGAGCTTGGTTACGGGATCAAGTTTATGCGTGTGTTTATGCTGATTGGTGCCCATATTCTGGGATGGCCGGGAATGGCGGCAGCATTCGTCATTTCCATCGCAGTGATGGCGGCTACAAAGACGGTGGTGGGGACATCCTACCTGTATCCGTTGGTGCCCTGGGACGGAGCTAAATTAAAAAAGCTGATTTTCCGAACAAAAAAATAGCCGGCGTCATATACTACCTTAGCAATATGGAAAGGTGGAACATGAAGCAATGGACACTAGAGAACTTTTTGCACGGCTCATACAGTGCGAGGCAGGAGGCGAAGGCTATAACGGAATGCAGGCGGTGGCAACGGTCATCATGAACAGAGCGACCATTACCTACGGCGAATTCGCCCGGATCAACGATGGAGGAAACATACGGAATGTCATCGAGCAGCAGAACCAGTTCACCTGCATGAAGACCTCCGTAGGTGGGTATTACAATTCACAGAACGTCTACAACATGACACCGACGGATGTGCAATATGAGATCGTAGACTGGGCGATGGCAGGCGGACGGCTGGCAGGTATCGATCACTCCCTGTTCTTTTACAATCCCTACAGCAGTACCTGCGCCACATACTTTCCCACCAGAGTGGGAGTGATACACAACCGGCTGGGGGATCATTGCTTCTATATTCCTACTTCTTACTATGCATCAACTTAA
>JAUNBU010000009.1:4373-26219 GCA_030526925.1 Bacillota bacterium
TTTACCGTTCCTGCCAATCCGCTGCTTCCGGAAGGATACAGCGAAGTTCTGGACTACAACGCCATCCAGTACATGAATGGATTCTTCAGGACCCAGATAGGCAGATACGTTAAGGTAGAGCAGCTGGTGGGTTCCAACATGATCGAGGAATACGACGGATTTCTTGTAGGCGTGGGTATCAATTACATCATATTGCAGGAGTATTCCGTTGCGATGGAGGCTCCCAGCAGCAACATCAGGATCCTGGATATCTACGGGATCAAGAACATGTACGTCTACTATGCCAATATCATAAATCCTATTACAGGAGAGACCAACTAGGAAGATGAGCTTTTGAGAGCCTGTGGCATGAGCGGTGAACAACTCACTGCCCGTGCAGGGCTCTTTCTTGCTTTTTTATGGAGGGAAGTTGTGGTATAATGAACGCATTGATTAATAACGGCGTCGCCGTAAGGAAGCGTTCATTGAATCACTCCTTTGATTGTGATTTCAGAGGTAAGTCGTGGTATAATGAACGCATTGATTAATAACGGCGTCGCCGTAAGGAAGCGGAGGAGTATATGGCAGGCAAAGACTGGAACAATCTAGGGCAGGATCTTAACAGGATCGTGGAAGATGCCGTACATATGGGAAACTTCGGACGTCTCAACGAAACCATCAACAGCACCCTGAGAAAAGCCTTTCAGGGTATGGACCCTATGGGAGGTTCATCCGGTCCCGGCGGGCAGGGCGGCGGATGGGATTTCGATCTGAGCGGAGGAAGCAAAGGACAACGAGCACAGACGGCGGCAGGAGAAGCAGGCGGAGCTGACGGCTTTGAAACGGGAGACGCCGGAGCGAGAAGGACTGGGGAATTCAGGCAGACATCTCCGGCGATGCGACAGGCTGCTTATTTCGCAGGCAGCGGCAAACGAAGAGGCGGAGCCATAGGCATGTTGGCAGGCGGCATCGTGTTGACCGCATTAAGCGGTATATCGCTGATTTTTTCTTTGCTCAGCATGCTGATCTTTCCAAGTGTGTTCGGAGCGCCTCTCTCGGGCTTCAGTCTGCTGGTTTTGATAGCAGGCATCGTTCTGATCGTCAAGGGCAGCCGTGGGCTGAAGCTGGCGAAGCGGTTCGACCAGTATGTGCGGATACTCAACGGCAAAACCTACGGAGATATAAAGACGCTGGCGGCATACGCCAATTGTCCGGAAGAAACGGTGCGCAAGGATGTGAAAAAGATGCTGCAGAAAGGTTGGTTTCTACAGGGGCATCTTGACCAGAAGGAGACCTGCCTGATGGTTTCCCACGAAACCTACCAGAAGTATATGGAAACGGTAAAGCACGCCAGGCTTCAGAAGGAAGAAGAACTTCGAAGGAAGGAAGCAGAAGCTGCGAAAGAAGGGCTGACGCCTGAGGCAAAGGCGGTTCTGGAAGAAGGAGAAATCTATATCCGGAAAATCCGAGAAAGCAATGATGCCATCCCAGGTGAGGAAATCTCAGATAAGATATTTCGCATGGAGCTGCTGGTTCGCAGGATATTTGATCAGGCTGAAGCCCACCCGGAAAACATTCCCGATTTGCGGAAGCTGATGGAGTATTATCTGCCGATGACAATCAAGCTGCTCGACGCCTATGAAGAACTGGATCAGCAGCCGGTACAGGGAGAGAACATCATCAACTCCAAAAATGAGATAGAGCAGACATTGGATACGCTGAACCTTGCATTTGAAAAACTGCTGGACAATCTGTTCCAGGATACGGCATGGGATGTATCATCGGATATTTCGGTGTTGAAGACCATGCTGGCACAGGAAGGCTTGACGGAAGACGGATTCCCGAAAGGGACCGGAAAAAAGAACTGATAACTGATAAAATAAAAAAGACAGGAGAAACAAATGACTACGGATTTTAAAGAGACGACACCGACGCTGACCATGGACCCTTTTGCAGAGGTATCCAAGGCGGAGATCACACCTGTGGATGTGGCAGAACCGGAACCTATGGACGATAACGTCCTGTCCGATGAAGAAAAAAAGATGGTAGACGACTTTGCAGAGCAGATCGATCTGGACGATTCCAACGCCATCCTCCAGTACGGAGCAGGGACTCAGAAGAAGATGGCGGACTTTTCGGAATCGGCTCTGGAAAATGTAAAGTCCAAGGATCTTGGAGAGGTGGGAGACCTTTTGACAGGCGTTGTGGTGGAGCTTAAAGGCTTCGATGTCAGCGAGGAAAAAGGGATATTCGGATTTTTCAAAAAAGGCAAAAATAAAATCGAAGCGCTGAAAGCACGCTATAACAAGGTGGAAGCAAATGTGGAGAATATCTGCAAGATACTGGAAGGCCACCAGGTCCAGCTGATGAAGGACATCGCCGTGCTGGACAAGATGTACGAAGCCAATCTGACATACTTCAAAGAGCTTACCATGTACATTCTGGCAGGAAAGAAGCGGCTTGCTCAGATCAGAGGCGGACAGCTGCAGGAAATGCTGCAAAAGGCCAAGACCAGCAACCTGCCGGAGGACGTGCAGGCGGCAAAGGATCTGGAATCAAAGTGCGACCGGTTTGAAAAGAAGCTGTACGATCTGGAGCTGACCAGGACCATTTCCATACAGACGGCTCCGCAGATCCGCATGGTACAGGGGAACAATACCTTGATGGTAGAAAAGATCCAGTCTACGCTGGTCAACACCATTCCGCTGTGGAAGAGCCAGATGGTGCTGGCACTGGGAGTGGCACACTCCAATGAAGCGGTGAGAGCCCAGAGAGAAGTCAGCGATATGACCAATGAATTGCTGAAGAAAAACGCCGAGACGTTAAAGACCGCCACCGTGGAGACAGCCAAGGAAACGGAGCGGGGCATCGTGGACATCGAAACGCTGCAGCACACCAACCAGACATTGATCTCCACACTGGATGAAGTTATGGAGATCCAGCAGCAGGGACGTCAGAAGCGGGCAGAAGCAGAAACCGAACTGCGTAAGATGGAAAACGAACTGAAGACTAAATTGTTGGAAGTGGTAGATCGAAAATAGCGAAAAGTCAAGTATTAGAAAAGGCAGGAGTCGATCCTGCCTTTTAAAGTCTAAGAGGGTTTGTAAAAGGACGTGATGTGTAGGAAGGTGGTGTTCCGTGGTATTTAATAGTGAACCACCACAGGGGTGCCTACCTCAGTGCTGTTGTAGAGGGCAGGGATGCGTCCCGATGGCATATTGATGCAGCCGTGGCTGCCGTTTCTGACCCAGATGCTGCCGCCAAAAGAGCTTCGCCAGTCGGCATCGTGGAAGCCTATGCCGCCCCAGTTGATGCCCATCCAGTATTTCACGGGACTTTCATAACGGGTCCCGTCTACATTATCACCTCTAAGGATCACGTTACGGACTTTATTTATGACGTAGAACGTCCCGGTAGGCGTTGTAGTGCCGTTGACGCGGCAGCCTGTTACAACGCTGCAGGAGAAAGCTTTTTCTCCGTTTTTAAAATAGTTGACCGTCTGGTTTGAAATATCCACATCGATATAGGTGTTCCCTACACCATCGGAATATTCACCGTAGCCCTCAACGTCGTATATCGGCTTTCTCGATACATCTTGATGAGAGTTGATATCGGCGGTAAGCTGTGCCGTTTCTTTTTCCTGGTCGATAGCCCATCCGTAAATCCCGCCTCTTACGGTAATGTTCTTGCCTGTGAGGGAAGTGAATTTTCGCTCCTTACCCACATTGTCATAGGTTGCGGCAAGCTGTGCAACGAATTCTGCGACGGCGGCTTCGTCTGCATTGCCGGAAAGGTCATCGGTCATCAGATCCGCCAGCTGGTCACTGGTGATCGTGAATGTGGATTCACCCATCTCATAGGTGATCCTTTGTTTCAGGTATGTTTTGCAGTATTTCTGAAATGCCTTCAGGTCCTTGTCGTCCCTGGTGATCTCCGGCATGGTGTAGTAGTTGCGCTCGTCAAAGAGGAATTTTAGCTCTCCCGTCTGTATATGCATCAGCACATCGTTAAAGAAGCGCTCCGTCTCCAGCTTGGTACCGTATACCTCGGGGATGATGGGAAAATTGGGATCCGAAGTATCCACATAGGCGCTTTTGCTTTCGGTGGCGTCGGGTCTGTTTAAGAAGTCTGCTGTCACAACGGTATTTTTAAAATCTTCTCCATATTCATCCACCAGCATAGGGAGCTTGATGGCGAGAGGTGTTCCGAAGTAATGATTGGCCGCAGCACGAATGATGTGCTGTTTTTTAAGCCCGTTGATTTCATCCTGTATATCGTATGTACAGCCGAAGTCGGTAAAATTGGCGATTTCTTCATTGAGGCTGCCTGTAACGACTATATACCTGTCGTTCCACTCATCGGAAACCTTCTTGATGGCTTCATCATAGGTAAGACCGGAGCAGTCAACACCGTTTACGGTGCATCTGTCCGGCAGTGTATTGCTGGAGTAATCTGTGGTTTTTGCATAGGATACTGTCGCCAGAGTCAATGCTGCGATCAATATTAAAACGATTGCTGAAATGCTTATAATGATTTTCTTCATATGCCTCTCCCTTAACTTTTTTTATTTTACTTTATTTCTTATAACTTTTAAAGAGAAAAAATGCAGATTTATGGTAAAATGTTATTATATTTTTATTAAAGCTATTTTAAAACTCACAGAAGAAGATTTTGAGGAAGCATTTATGGCATTTACACATTTACATTTACATACGGAGTACAGCCTTCTGGACGGAGCCTCACGCATCAAGGATGTGGTTGCCCGGGCGAAAGAACTGGGCATGGATTCCCTGGCGATAACCGATCACGGAGTCATGTTCGGCGTCATCGACTTTTACCGTGAGTGTCAGAAGCAGGGGATAAAAGCCATCATCGGCTGCGAGGTCTACACGGCGGCAAGGACCCTCTTTGACAAGGATTCGGAAAAGGACAAGTACATGGGTCACCTGGTGCTCCTTGCCAAGGACAACGACGGCTATAAAAATCTTATGAAGATCGTCTCAGAAGGGTATCGCCACGGATTTTACTACAAGCCCCGGATCGATAAGGACGTGCTGAGAAAGTACAGCAAAGGGATCATCGCTCTTTCCGGCTGCCTGGCGGGAGAGATACAGCATAGGCTTTTGAACAGGGATTACGACGGCGCCAAGAAGGAAGCCCTGGCAATGGAAGAGATCTTCGGCAAGGGGAACTTTTATCTTGAGCTGCAGGATCAGGGGCTCGAAGAAGAGATGCAGATACTGCCGCAGATGAAGCGGCTTCACGAAGAGACAGGGATCCCTTTCGTAGCCACCAACGATGTCCATTACGTGCGTCAGGAGGATGCGGTGGCGCAGGACGTACTCATGTGCATCCAGACGGCGACCACCGTGGACGAAGAAGACAGGATGAAGTTCGCCAACGACCAGTTCTACCTGAAGTCGGAGGAAGAGATGCGAAAGCTCTTTTCCAATATCCCGGAGGCATGCGATAATACGGCTAAGATCGCCCGGCAGTGCGACGTGAGCTTTACCTTCGGGCAGCTGCACTTGCCTGATTTTACAGCTCCGGAGGGAATGACGAACCAGGAGTACCTGCGGAAGCTGTGCAGCCGGGGGCTGGCAGAGCGATACCCTCACCTGGATGATGAAGAAAGAAGTCAGCTGGAGGAGCGGCTGGACTATGAGCTTTCCACCATAGAGGACATGGGTTATGTGGAGTACTTCCTCATAGTCTGGGATTTCATCAACTACGCCAAGAGCAACGGCATTATGGTGGGACCGGGAAGAGGCAGCGCAGCAGGCAGTATAGTAGCTTACACTTTGAAGATCACAGATATAGATCCGATAAAATACGGGTTGATCTTTGAGCGTTTTTTGAACCCGGAGAGAGTCAGCATGCCGGATATAGACATCGACTTCTGCTACGAGCGGCGAGGCGAGGTTATTGATTACGTGACGGAAAAATACGGTGAAGACAAGGTTTCCCAGATAATCACATTCGGGACCATGAAAGCCAAACAGGCGGTGCGCGATGTGGGCAGAGCGCTTAACGTCAGCTATCCCGAGACGGATGCTATCGCCAAGGCCATACCTTTCTCACTGAAGATGACCATAGATATGGCCCTTGAGACCAGTCCGGAACTGAAAGAAAAATACGAGACCGAAGCTACCACCAAAAAGGTCATAGATATGGCACGTGCCATAGAAGGAATGCCCCGCCATGCGTCCACCCATGCGGCAGGCGTGGTGATCTCCAAGGAAAGCATCGACGAATACGTGCCGCTTTATCTGGCGGACAAAGGTCTTTCCACCCAGTTCAACATGACTACCATCGAGGAGCTGGGGCTGCTGAAGATGGACTTCTTGGGGCTGAGGAACCTGACCATCATCCGGGATGCGCTGGAGATGATCAAAGAGAATCACGGTGTGGATATTGATTTCGCATCCATGGACTATGACGATCCGGCGGTTTACGAGATGATCGCCAAGGGCAACACTCAGGGGCTTTTTCAGCTGGAGAGCGGCGGCATGACCCAGTTCATGAAGAATCTGAAGCCTGACTGCTTTGAAGATATCGTTGCGGGGATATCCCTTTACAGACCGGGCCCTATGGCATCGATACCTACATATATTGAGAATAAGAAAAATCCGGAAAAGATACAGTATATCCACGAAAGCCTTGAGCCGATCCTTTCCGTAAGCTACGGCTGTCTGGTCTATCAGGAACAGGTAATGCAGATCGTGCGTGACCTGGGAGGGTATTCCTATGGGCGTTCCGATCTGGTGCGGCGTGCCATGAGCAAGAAGAAGATGGATGTGATGCTGCAGGAAAAGGAATACTTCATCAACGGCAAGAAAGATGAAGACGGCAACGTGGAGATCACAGGCTGCGTACGAAACGGCGTGCCTGAGAAAGCGGCGGAAGAGATATTCAACCAGATGGTCAGCTTTGCCGAGTACGCCTTTAACAAATCCCATGCGGCTGCCTATGCTGTAGTCGCCTATGAGACGGGCTACTTGAAGGCTCACTATCCTGTGGAGTTTATGGCAGCGCTCATGACCAGCGTCATGGGAGATGTCTCATCCATAGCTGCTTATATGCGGAATTGTACGGAGATGGGGATCGAAGTGCTGCCGCCGGACATCAATGAGAGCCAGAAGAAGTTTTCCGTGGTGGATGGCAGGATCCGCTTCGGACTTCTCGGCGTCAAAAACGTAGGTGAAGGCGCTATCGACGCCATCATCGAAGCCAGGGAAAAGAAAGGTCTGCCTGAGGATATCTACCGGTTCATCGAAAATCTGGATATCCACAGGGTCAATAAGAAAGCGATCGAAAGTCTTATAAAGGCGGGGGCGCTGGACTGTCTCAATGAGAACAGAGCCGCCCATATAGCCGAATACGAGAAGCTGCTGGAATCGGCACAGTCAAGCGCCAAGAATAATCTGGACGGTCAGATGTCGCTGTTCCAGCTGAATGCCGACGCCATGGAGGAAAGCAAGACCGGCAACAGGCTGCCGGATGTTACCAACTTTGACAAGGATACGCTCATCGCCCAGGAAAAGGAGATGCTGGGCGTGTACATCAGTGAGCATCCGCTTACGGAATACGAAGACAAGATAAATGCCATGGTGACGGTCAACTCCCAGGATCTGGCGGACGTGCTGGACAGCGAACAGCAGGGAGAGATGCACAGCTTTATCCGTGATGGTATGCAGGCTGTCATGGCAGGCATCATCACATCCAAGAAGACGCTGATCACCAAGAACAACAAGATGATGGCATTTGTAGACATGGAGGATCTGTACGGTACAGTGGAGGTAGTGGTATTCCCCAATATCTACGAGAGGTTTAGCAGTCTGCTCACAGAGGACTCTATCGTGTCGGTCACAGGCAACATCAATTTCAAGGAAGGCGAAGTGCCGAAGCTTCTGGCGGAGAGGATCGTGGATCTGAAGAGTCTGAAGCAGGTGGTGGCATCAAAGACGGACATGCAGCCGCCGCGTCAGCCGGAGGGGCTTGTCAAAATCAAGCTCCCTGCAGGAGACGATACGACCAGGATGCTCAACGAGATAAAATCCTTGATGGGAGAATATCCCGGCGGCTATCAGGCTATCATATATATGCCTCAGGGTGGCTCCTTCAGGACGGAGGAAAACCTGTGGGTAGATCCGGACGCAGATTTCCGAGAGAGGATCATCGGGATCGTAGGCGAGGATAACTATAAAGGGTAAGATGGATCCAGACGGAGGATGGAAAATGAAGAAAATAGGTGTACTGACCAGCGGGGGAGATTCCCCCGGAATGAACGCAGCAATAAGAGCTGTAGTGCGAAAGGGCATTTCCCTGGGCATGGAGGTTTATGGGATACAGCGAGGCTATGAAGGATTGCTGGATGGCGAGATCAATAAGATGGAATGGTCCTCCGTGGGAGACATCCTCCAGCGGGGCGGGACCATACTGCGCACCGCCAGGAGCGAAAGGTTCAGGACCGAAGAAGGGCAGGAGCATGCTGTAAAGATGCTGGAGACATTCGGTCTGGAAGGTATAGTGGTCATCGGAGGAGATGGCTCCTTCAAAGGCGGTCTGGAGCTTGACCGGCGAGGCATCAAGGTAATGGGAGTTCCCGGGACCATCGATAACGATCTGGGTTACACGGATTTTACCATCGGATTCGATACGGCAGTCAACACGGTGCTGTCGCTGATTTCCAATGGACGGGATACGTCTTCCGCCCATGAGAGAGCCACCATCATCGAGGTGATGGGGCGAAACTGCGGAGATATCGCACTGCACGCAGGGTTGACCGGCGGCGCCGATGTGATTTTGATTCCGGAGGTGGAGACGGATATAAACAAGGTGTGCATCCAGGTGCTGAAAGGTCAGCAGTCGGGGAAGCTGCACAGTCTCATAGTAAAAGCTGAAGGTGTGAAAATCAGCACCGGGGAGCTGACGGAGATTTTAGAAGACAGAACCGGGCGTGAGACGAGAGCCGTAGTGCCGGGATATATACAGAGGGGAGGGACCCCTACTGAAAAGGACAGGATGCTTGCCAGCCTCATGGCAACGAAAGCCACCCAGCTGCTGTTCGATGATGCAGACAGCAAGGCGGTGGGCATAGTAGGAAGCGAGATCATCGCCTACGATCTTAAAGATGCCCTTGCTATGAAGCGGGAATTCAACCGGGATATATATGAATTGGCAGAGATCCTATCGTGATTATTCATCGTCCTTTTCCAGCGGTGTTTCCAGGTCAAGACCTATATCGTTGCTCAGGATGCTGCCAAAGGTGATGGCGCCGCCGCCGAACTTTTCACGAATATCGTCAATAGTACGTTCCACCTTTTCGCCCTTTTCTACGAGGGCGTTTTCATTTGCAAAGAGTGACAGCTGCTGCGCCTGGTTTTCGTCGCACAGGTTGATGGCGGTGATGGTCAGCATACGGATGGGGTCACGCAGGCGCCAGGATTTTTTGATGATGGACATGGCAGCGTCGGCGATTATACCGGTCAGGTTGGTAGGATTGTCCAGCTGCTGCTGACGCGAGATGACTTTGAACTCGGGGTCTTTGATGTCCACCTTGACGCCGAAGGCCTTCATCTGATGCTTTCGCAGGCGGGTAGCAACCGTGTCGGAAAGCCCGGTGACCGCTACCTTGATGTCATCAAGCCCTTGCAGATTCCGCCTGAAGGTGGTGCCGTTACCCACGGATTTGATTTTCTCCAGCTGATCGTAGCGCAAAACAGGCGTGGTATCAAGACCATTGGCGTAATCGTGGATCACGCCGCCCTGTTTTCCGAGAAGACTTGTTATCATGGACTTATCCGATTTGGCAAGCTCTCCGATGGTTTTGATACCGCAGCCGTACAGCTTGTGAGCGGTGACCTTGCCCACGAAGAACATGGCTCTGATATCCATGGGCCACAGAAGGTTTTTGAAGTTTTCCCTGGTGATGACCGTAGTTGCGTCAGGTTTCTTGTAGTCGCTGCCCATCTTGGCGAAGATCTTGTTGAAGGAAACGCCGGCGGACAATGTCAGGTCCAGCTCTTTCTTGACCGTTTCACGAAGGGTGTCGGCGATTTCTTTGCCTGTGCCGAATAATTTGCGGCTGCCCGTTACGTCCAGCCAGGATTCATCCACGCTGAAAGGCTCCACCATATCGGTAAAGCGCAGGTATATGTCGTTGATCAGCCTGCTGTAGTGACGGTATTTATCGTGATGTGGAGGAACGACCTGCAGACCGGGACATTTCTTGCGTGCTTGCCATAGAGTTTCCGCGGTAACCACGCCGTATTTTTTAGCGATCTCGTTTTTTGCCAATATAATGCCGTGACGGTTTTCCGGGCTGCCGCAGACCGCCATGGGTTTGTCCTTTAAATGAGGATAGTCCAGCAGCTCCACCGAGGCGAAGAAGCCGTTCATGTCGCAGTGCAGTATGGTTCTGTCCATCGTTTCTTCCTTTCTCCCATCAGTATACCACAAATTCTTGATGCAAATTTACAGGAAAACACAGAAACTTCTTTTTTATCCTTTATGATATATGGTATAATTACCAAGTGCAATTTTTAAAACAATACAGAACCATAAAGGGAAGGAAAGATATATGCTTGCAAAAATCAATGGAACATTGAGAAAAATCTTTTTAATTGTCGGCGCAGTATGCGTTATCTTCAAGCTGACGGAGAAGAAAAAGGAAGAAAGAAAATCCTCAAAGCAGGGATTTCAGACAGAAGAATTTGACGATATCTGGTAAAGGAGTTTTGTAAACATGAGAGTATTGACCATAATCAGCGGTATACTTATGCTTTTGGCGGGCGCCTTTTGTTTTATGAGCCCGGGGCAGACATTTCTGGGACTGGCATTTATCGTAGGTATAGTGATGGTGCTCAACGGAGTGATCCACAGCCTGGCATATCTGACGGGCAGAGGCTTTCACAATAAAGGCGACAATAACGGCTGGATCCTGACGGATGCGCTCATCACCCTGCTTCTGGGCATTCTGGTGCTGTGCAACCAGCTGGTTGCAGATACGGCCATCCCGCTGGTATTCGGTATGTGGGTGTTGGTATCGGGGATATTGCGAATCGAAGCGGCGACCCATATCAACAGAGAAAAGAAACGGACCAATTTCAGAACTACCATGATCACAGGCATCCTGACGGTATTCATCGGGATATTCGGATTCATCAATCCTCTGGTGATCTGGCTGAGTACGGCGATCCTGTTGGGTATGTTCATGGCTATGCAGGGCATCAATATCATCGAGTTGGGTATCCATATGCCACACGAAAAGAAGGACTATGTTAAGCTCTACAAACGAAAGAGAGAACCGGTCAAGATCACCGAAGAAGAGGAAAAACCGGAAAAAGTCATGGAACGGCTGAAAGCCAAGGAAGAGGCCGAAAGCGACATAGGAGTGGGAATCAATGGGAATCTATGATGTCTGTATTATCGGGGGAGGCGCTGCGGGTTTGGCGGCAGCCGCTTCCCTGGACGACCACATAAAGACCTGTCTGGTAGAAAAGAATAGGATCCTGGGACGAAAGCTGATGGCTACGGGAGGCGGAAGATGCAATCTTACCAATGCTGCCTGCGACCATAAAGATTTGACCCTGGATTTTTTTGCGTCTCTGGGTCTGGCCGTCCATTGTGACGAGGAGGGCAGGTACTTCCCCTATTCCAACCAGGCGTCCGATGTGGTGCGTATTCTGGAGCAGGCGCTGACCCGAAAGGATATTGATATTTTAACAGACTCACAGGTGGAGCAGATAAACCATGACGGAGAGAAGTTCATCATTTCTCATGGAAAGGGCACGGTGTCGGCAAGAAGGCTGATCCTGGCTTCCGGAGGGAAGGCTGCTCCGCAGATGGGCACCACGGGCGACGGCTACGGATTTGCCAGGGCGCTGGGGCATAAAGTGCAAAAGACCTATCCAGTGCTTACCGGCATCCGGTGCGGCGATTTTTCGGATATAAAGGGAGTGCGGGCCAGAGGCTGCGTAAGTCTTTACCGGGATAAAAAGCTGCTACACGAAGAGCGGGGCGAGATCCAGTTTACGGAAGACGGGATATCAGGAATATGCGTCTTTAATATATCGCTGCACATCAAAACCGATCCGGGAGAAGCTGTTGAAGATGCGCTGAAGCGGTACGAGCTGGCATTGGACCTGGCGCCGGATTTCACCACAGAAGAACTGGGTAAGAGAAAGCAAAAAACAGAGCAGGATTCCTTCGGGATCCTACCGGAGAAGCTGGCGGCGCAGGTTCCTCTTTCGATTATCAAGGACTGGCGTCTTCCTGTGATCGGCATCAAGGGATGGAAAAATGCCCAGTGTACGGCAGGCGGAATATCCCTTGAGGAAATAGACGGGGCTACCATGGAGTCAAAAATTTTACCGAATCTCTATCCGGTCGGAGAAGTCATCGATTACCAGGGGCCATGTGGCGGATTTAATCTCCAGAATGCCTGGGAGACGGGGCTCAAGGCAGCCGCCGCTATCAATCGGGAAATGCGGGGAGAGAAGGCCCACATAGCGAGAGCCGGAATGGGAGCCGAGATAAAATGAGATATAAGATCAGCCAGATAAAATTGGATCCGGATCAGAGCCATGAGGATCTGGAGCAGGCTATCCTTAAAAAGCTGAGAAGAAATGTAAAGATCCGGGACATCTCCATCGTCAGGGAGTCCATCGACGCCAGAAGAAAGCCGGACGTCAAGCTGGTCTATACGCTGGAGTTTTCCTGCGACCGGAAGCTGCCTCTGGAACAGGCGTCAAAAAAAGAATACAAGATACCCGGCTGCAGCACGGAAGCAGACGGCATCAAGGCATATAAGGCACATGGAAAGGAGCCGGAGTCCAAAGACCGGCGCCGCCCCATCGTCGCAGGCTTCGGACCCTGCGGCATTTTTGCTGCGCTGATCCTGGCGGAAGCGGGATTGAACCCCGTGGTCATAGAGCGGGGTGAGCCGGTAGAGAAGCGGATCAAAACCGTAGAACGGTTCTGGCAGGAAGGAATTTTGGATCCCGAATCCAACGTCCAGTTCGGCGAGGGAGGCGCAGGCACCTTTTCCGATGGCAAGCTGACTACAGGCATCAAGGACATAAGGATCGGCAGGGTCCTGCAGGAGTTTGTGGAAGCGGGAGCCGATAAAAGCATTTTATATAAGCAGAGGCCCCACATTGGGACGGATAAGCTGCGGGATGTGGTGAAGAATCTGCGCCATAGGATAGAACATCTGGGCGGAGAGATCCGGTTCAACACCAAGCTGACAGATCTGGTAACTGAGGAAAAAGACGGTAGGCATCTGCTTGCAGGGATATATACGGAAACCGGCGGAGCGCAGGACTTCCTTGAGACGGATAGGCTGATCCTGGCAATAGGTCACAGCGCCAGAGATACCTTCCGGATGCTCCTTGAAAAAGGTCTGAATATGGAGCAGAAGCCCTTTTCCATAGGGGTCAGGATACAGCACCCCCAGAAACTGATCGATAAGGCTCAGTACGGAGATCCATCCCTGGCGGAGAGGCTGGGACCGGCAGATTACAAGCTGAATCATAGATGCCGAAACGGCAGAGGAGTCTATACCTTTTGCATGTGTCCCGGCGGGCAGATAATCAATGCCTCTTCGGAACCGGAGACTGCCGTTACCAACGGCATGAGCAACAGCGTCAGAGACGGGAGATTTGCCAACAGCGGTCTTCTTGTGGACGTGAGGACTGAGGACTTTCCGTCGGAGCACCCTCTGGCGGGAGTGGAATTTCAGAGGATGTACGAAAGGCGGGCATATGAAGCGGGTGCAGGCGACCTTCCGGAAACGGACTACGGCAGCTTTAAAAGCAGCACTGAAGACCCGGTGAGGCGCAGCCTGCCGGATTTTGCAATAGAATCCATCCTGGAAGCCATGCCCTTCCTGGGAAAAAAATTAAGAGGCTTTGACCGGGAGGACGCAGTGATGCGTGCCGTGGAGACCAGGAGTTCCTCTCCTGTACGCATAAGACGAAATGATGACTATAACAGCAGCATTACAGGCGTTTTGCCTGCGGGCGAAGGACCCGGATATGCAGGCGGTATCATGTCCGCTGCGGTGGACGGTATCAAAGCCGCCGAGAAGATCATTTCTCAACAGTGATATTTTATTGAAAACTGAATATATTTTATCATCGGGAGGAGATTATGACGGTAAAAGAAGAGCTGTTGTTTGACTTTGCAACGAATTTGCCGAGAGTGCTGGTGTCGGGAAAGACCACGGTTTTGGACAATGTGAAAAAGCTGCTTTTGCTGACGGACGATCAGATCGTGGTGTTCAACGGACACAGGTATACTTCTCTGACGGGACAGGGGTTCGTCATAACGAAGCTTCAGGAAGAAAGGATGCTGGTATCGGGTGAAGTCGAGGAGATTCGGTTTTTTAAGGCATTACAAGAAGATAAAGGTTGAAGGGACCGGTTTTAATCATATCGTAAACAAATGTATCAGAAGCGGTATCGCTTTGCGGAACCTGAAGTGGCGAGATCCGCTGGAGTCCACCATGGAGGTGCAGGGAGAAGATTTCGGAAGGCTCAAGAAGCTGGCGGGGCATTCCTACAAGATGACTGTTTTGAAGGAAGGCGGAGCCATACCGGTCTTTCAAAGCATGAGAGCCAATCTACTGACGGTGGCAGGCGCCTTTTTACTGGGTGCCTTTCTTTTTTATCAGAGCCTGTTTGTAGCGGAAATCAGGATAGACGGCTACAGGACGGTGACGGAAGCGTCCATACGCAGCACTTTGGAGGAAGAAGGGCTGTATGAGGGAGCCAGGAAAGAAGATGATTACAGCAATGTCAAAGCCAGGCTCTACCAAGAATACGATGAGATCACCTGGGTCAGCATCTACGAGGATGGCAGGCTCATAAAGGTCAATATCGCAGAAGCCGGTAGGGAAGGAGAAGCCTCGGTCCCGGAAGAAACACCGGTCAATATCGTCGCCGCCAGATCGGGCATGATCGAAAAGATCACACCTTTGCAGGGGAACGCCAAAGTCCAGAGGGGAGACTACGTCAATGAGGGAGACGTTCTCATAAGCGGCAGGTACAAATACCAGAGCTCCGACTACAGCCGGGGCGATAAATTCTTTTACCTTTACAGCCACGCCAAGGGACAGGTGATGGCGCGGATCCCCCAGCAGCTCACATATTATTTCGAGAAAAACGTCAGGACCATGGAGCCCACCGGAAGGAAGACCTGGGCAATACAGGTGACCGCAGGAGACGGAAGCTTTGAGCTGGGAGACAGCAGGGGAGACTATGAGGTGTCGGTACGGGAGGAAACCGTATTGCTGGATCTGGTAAGATTCATTCCCTTCACCGTGAAGTTGATAGAGACGGAAGAGGTAACGCTGAAGGAACGGCCCAGAGAGATGAAAGAGCTCCGCCGGGTGACCGAGGCAGCCATCAGACAGTACGGCAAGGAAAACCTTGAGCAGGGGGAAGATATCCTCAGCAGCACCATGGATTTTTACGAGGAAGAAAACGTCATCAAAGTCAATGTCCTGTTGGAAACGCTGCAGGATATAGGGGCTGAGAAGGAGATAAAAGTCAAGAAAGAAGAAAAATCCCAACAGGAAAGAATTGAAGAATAACGGTAATCCTAAATATAGTATTTGAATTTTTGCCTGTGAGAAAATATAATAGAAGAAAAGAAGGACAGAAGGCAGAAAACATTATGATGAAAAAAATCCCTATCAGCGAGACGCTGGACAGAGGCGAACTGTTCGGAGGACTGGACAGAAACCTGAAAATAATAGAAAAGAATCTCGATGTAGACATCATACAGAGAGACAATGAATTGATTCTCAAAGGGGAGAATGTAACGGCAGCGGAGAGGCTGCTGCAGGAGATGATGGGCGTTCTGGAAAAAGGAGAAAGATTGGATCAACAGAAAATCAACTATATCGCAGAACTGAGCGACAAAGGGATCTCATACAAGGAAGAAAACATAAATAAGGATATAATATGCTTTACCCACGAAGGGAAGCCCCTGCGCCCCAAGACCATTGGACAGAAGGGCTATGTGGACACCATCAGGAGGAAAGACATCGTGTTCGGCATCGGTCCGGCAGGGACGGGCAAGACGTATATAGCCGTTGCCATGGCGATAAATGCCTTTAAAAACAAAGAGGTGCAGAAGATCATTCTGGCGCGTCCTGCCGTGGAGGCAGGGGAACGGCTGGGATTTTTACCGGGGGACTTGCAGGAAAAGGTAGACCCTTATTTGAGACCGCTATACGATGCGCTCTACGATATGCTGGGGCGGGAAAGCGCCATGCGCCTCAAGGAAAAGGAAGCCATCGAGGTGGTTCCTCTGGCGTATATGCGCGGCAGAACGCTGGACAACTCCTTCATCATCCTTGATGAGGCGCAGAATACCACGCCGGAGCAGATGAAGATGTTTCTCACCAGAATGGGCTTCGGTTCCAAGGTGGTGGTGACGGGAGATGTGACCCAGATCGACCTGCCCAGAGGGAAGCGCTCCGGTCTCATAGAAGCGGAGAAGATCCTGAAGCATGTGGGAGAGATCGGCTTCTGCTACATGAAGGACGTGGACGTAGTGCGCCATCAGCTGGTAAAAAAGGTCATCAACGCCTACGATGCTTATTACAAAAAGCACCCGCCCAAGGAAGAGGAATAGAGAGCTACAAAGAGAAAAAAACAGGGAGTTGCTATGAGGATTTTATGCAATGACGAAGGGCTGCTGGAAAGTGGTCTTATGGAAACTCTGAGCAGGGCGGCATGTCTGTGTCTGGAAAAGGAAGCCATAGACCCCGCCAGAGCGGAGATAAGCCTTTCCATAGTATCAAAAGAAGAGATCCGCAGATTGAATCAATTATACAGGAAGATAGACAACCACACCGATGTGTTGTCTTTTCCGCTTATAGAGGATTTCAACCAAATCGACGACCGGGAGGAATTCCTGCTGGGAGATGTGGTCATCTGTCTTCAGCAGGCGGAAGAGCAGGCAGAGGAATACGGTCACTCACGGGAGCGGGAAATCGTCTATCTCTTTGTTCACAGCGTCTGCCACCTGCTTGGCTACGACCACATGGATGAAGGGGATAAACGGGAAATGAGAGCAAGAGAAGAGGAGATCATGAGCCTTTTGGATTTAGGAAGGAATCGATAATGGAGAAAGAACTGTACCGCATAGCCACCGAAGCCAGACAAAACGCCTATGCACCATTTTCAGGATTTAAGGTAGGAGCCGCCTTGCTGGCAGAGAGCGGCAAGATCTATACGGGAGTCAATATCGAAAATTCTTCCTTCGGGGCGACTATATGCGCAGAGCGGACAGCATTCGTGAAAGCCATATCCGAAGGAGAACGGAGTTTTACAGCCATCGCCGTTTCGGCGGGAGACGAAGAAGCACTGCCATGCGGCATCTGCCGGCAGTTTATGTATGAATTCGCGCCGGAGATCAAAGTCATCACGGGAACGGATGAAGCGAAGCTGCACACAAGGACATTGGAACAGCTGCTTCCTCTGGGATTCAGATTGGAGCAATAGGAACGGAAGCAAGGCGTCCGGGATGTCGGCGGAAGCGCCGGGCATGCGGTCGCAGGAAGGGAGGTCCACATGAAAACAGGTTTTGTCGGGATCGTAGGAAGACCCAACGTAGGGAAATCGACCCTGCTCAATGCCGTATTGGGAGAAAAGATCGCCATTACCACGGATAAGCCTCAGACTACGCGAAATACCATACGAGGCATATATACACATTACGGTCAGGGAGACAACAGCCGGGGCGAAAAGGACGATGATCTGCAGCTGGTATTCATCGACACGCCGGGGATACACAGACCGCGAAACAAGCTGGGCGAATACATGACGGAAGCTGCCATCGGAACATTCAAAGAGGTAGATGCTATAATCTTTATCGTAGAGGATAAGCTTTCCGCAGGACCGGGAGACCAGTACATCGTGGATCTGCTGGACCAGATCACCACACCGAAGATCCTGGTCATCAACAAGATAGACAAGCTGGAGCCTGATGTGTTCGAGGAGATATATAAGGAATACGATGAGCTGGGGATATTCGAAGACATATTGGGCATATCCGCCAAGGAAGGGACCAATGTGCAGGACCTGATTAAATGCGTAGCTGAATTCATGGAGGAAGGTCCGATGTATTTCCCGGAGGATATGATAACGGAGAATCCGGAAAGATTCATCGTCAGCGAGATCATTAGGGAAAAGATCCTCATGTATCTACAGGAAGAAGTTCCCCACGGTGTTGCGGTGGAGATCGAACGATACAAGGAAGAGAAGGACATCACCAGGATCAGCGCCGTCATCTACTGCGAGAAGAAATCCCACAAGGGCATGATCATCGGCAAGGGCGGAAGGAAACTGAAGGGCATCGGCAAGAGCGCCAGAGAAGAGATGGAAGCCCTGCTGGGAACCAAGGTGTTCCTGGAGATGTGGGTCAAGGTGAAGGAAAACTGGAGAGACAGCGATATTGCCCTTTCCAACTTCGGATATAAGGACTAGAGAGAAGGTGAACCGTTGCTGACGGATACGGAAGGAATCGTCTTAAGACAGATCAAAACTTCATACAACAGGCGGATGATCCTCCTCTTTTCCAAGAAATTCGGCAAGATCAGCGCAGGCACCGGCATCGGCGAAAAGGGCAAAGGTAAGAGCGCATTGGCGCTGCGCCCTTTCACATACGGCAGGTATGAGCTGTTTAAAAACAGGGAAAGCTATAACATCAACAGCGCAGAGGCAATCAAGAGCTACTACAAGATCGGCGAAGACGTGGACAAGTACATGAACGGAGCATATGTGCTGGAATTCACCGAAAAGGTCTTGAGCGAAGGAGTTCCGGCGCCGGGGATATTCAATCTGCTGCTGGACTTTTTTTCCGTTCTGGAAAACAGAGACAAAGGCATCGGCACGCTGGTGCTGGCCTACCAGACCAAGGTGTTCAAATACGCCGGAGTTTTGCCTCAGCTGGAAAGGTGTGCCGTGTGCGGTGAGAAAAAGGAACCTTATGGGTTCAGCATCGAAGAAGGAGGCGTGCTGTGCAGACATTGCGCCCAAAATATAGAAAATTCCCGGGGTCATGCGTTGATTTATGACGTTAAATTTGGTATAGTAGATGTACTGAGGTATTTTACAGGGCATTCCCTGAAGAATCTTGAGAATCTGGCTCTGAAGGAGGATGCCGGAAAACTGCTGCAGACCATTGTCCGGGAGTATGCAGCATACTACTTAGACGCTTCAGATCTAAAAAGCGAAAAACTTATATGAAGCGTATCAACAGGAGGTAAAACATGGAAATCACTTTAGAAAAAATCGAACTGGTAAAAGATAGAACAGGCGTTACTTATGCGGAAGCGAAGGCCGCTTTGGAAGAAGCGGAAGGAAGCGTAGTAGACGCGATCATCGCAATAGAAGAGACCATCAATGCCGGGGAAAAGGGCAGAGGCTTCGGCAAGAAGGGGGAAGCCCTCTTTGAAAGCCTGAAGGAACTGGTCAAGAAGGGCAACGTGTCCAAGATCCAGGTGAAGAGAGAGGGAGAGCTGATCCTCAACGTGCCTGTCAACGCAGGTATCATCGGCGTGGTCATCGCTCCGCTGGCTTCTGTAGTAGCGGTAGTGGCAGCCTTTGGCTTTAAGTGCACCATCGAAGTGATCAAGGACGACGGGACCATCATCGACGTCAGCGATGCAGTGACCGATGCCATGGGGACCGTGGCAGAGAAGAGCAGCACCGTGGCAAGCGAGATGAAGGAAAAGGGCGCTGATCTTTACCAGAAGGGCAAGGAAGCCGGAACTGAATTCTACCAGAAGGGCAAGGAAAAGGCAGAAGAGACCGTCAACAAGATGAAGAAGGAAGCAGAAGAATTCGATTTCTCAGAGTGTTTCCCTGATGAAGAAGGGGACGATGAGATCGAAGTGAAGATCGAAGACAGCAAGGATGATGCAGAGGAAAAAGCTGCAGAAGAAGAAAAGAACCATAAGAAAAGCACTGAAAAAGACGAAAAATAATAATATAACAACGGAGAAGAAACAAATATGAGCAGAGAAGTTACAATGGACAAGATCGTAGCGCTGGCGAAGAACCGAGGATTTATTTTCCCCGGTTCTGAGATTTACGGGGGTCTGGCGAACTCATGGGACTACGGTCCGCTGGGCGTTGAATTCAAGAACAATGTGAAGAAGGCCTGGTGGAGAAAGTTCGTACAGGAATCCAAGTACAACGTAGGTCTTGATGCAGCCATCCTGATGAACCCTCAGACATGGGTGGCATCGGGGCACGTGGGAGGCTTTGCGGATCCTCTCATCGACTGCAAAAGCTGCAAGGCAAGATTCCGTGCAGATCAGCTGATAGAAGGCTATCTGAAGGAACAGGGCATAGAGGATATTGCCGTTGATGGCTGGTCAAACGAAAAGCTGGAAGAATTCATTACGGAAAAGGGCATCAAGTGTCCGGAGTGCGGTAAGAAGGATTTTACCGGTATCCGCCAGTTCAATCTTATGTTCAAGACCTTCCAGGGGGTTACAGAGGATTCCAAGTCGGAGATTTTCTTAAGACCGGAAACAGCCCAGGGAATCTTCGTCAATTTCAAAAGCGTACAGAGAACATCTCGAAAGAAGATCCCTTTCGGTATCGCACAGATCGGGAAATCCTTCCGAAATGAGATAACGCCGGGCAACTTCATCTTTAGGCTCAGAGAATTTGAGCAGATGGAGCTGGAATTCTTCTGCGCACCGGGGACGGATCTGGAGTGGTTCGCCTATTGGAAGGATTACTGTGTCAATTTCTTGAAATCCCTGGGAATGAAGGAAGAAAACATCAAGCTGAGAGACCACGATCAGGAAGAACTTTCTCACTACAGCAATGCGACTACGGACATCGAATATAAATTCCCATTTGGATGGGGCGAGCTGTGGGGCATCGCCGACAGAACGGATTTCGACCTGAAACAGCATATGGAGCATTCGGGACAGGACATGAGCTATATGGACCCTGAGACCAATGAAAAGTATGTGCCGTACTGCATCGAACCGTCTCTGGGAGCAGACCGTATGACGCTGGCATTCCTGCTGGACGCCTACGATGAAGAGGTGCTGACGGATGCCAAGGGCAAGGAAGATATACGTACGGTCATGAGATTCCACCCGGCGCTGGCGCCGTTCAAGGCTGCGGTCCTGCCGCTGGCAAAGAAGCTGGCGCCTGTAGCAGAGCCTATCTACGAGGAACTGGCTAAATACTTCTCTGTAGATTATGATGTGACGGGCTCTATCGGCAAGCGGTACAGAAGAGAGGATGAGATCGGCACTCCGTTCTGCATCTGCGTGGACTTCGACACTCAGGAAGACGGATGCGTCACCATCCGAGACAGAGATACCATGGAACAGATTCGAATACCTGTTGAACAGGTTAGAGAATATATAGAACAAAAATTGATTTTCTAAATATGAAACGAGGAGAGTAAAAGGGAAATGAAAAAGTTTGTTTATTCATTTAACGAAGGCTCAAAGGACATGAAAGACCTGTTGGGCGGCAAAGGTGCAAACCTGGCGGAAATGACTAAGATCGGACTGCCTGTACCTTTTGGATTTACTGTAACTACTGAAGCATGCAACAGATATTACGACGAAGGAAAGACCATCGCAGACGATATCATAGCGGATATCTTTGCCAAGCTGGAAGATTTGGAACATGTCACCGGAAAGAAATTCGGCGATGTGGGCAACCCGCTGCTGGTTTCCGTTCGTTCGGGAGCTAAGATCTCCATGCCGGGTATGATGGACACCATCCTCAACCTGGGTCTCAACGACGACACGGTAGAAGGTCTGGCAAAGCTGACAGAAAACCCTCGTTTTGCATACGACAGCTACAGAAG
>JAUNBU010000173.1 GCA_030526925.1 Bacillota bacterium
AAATACATCTTTTTCATTATGCGCTGCCCTTAATATCTTCTTTCTTTTTTCTATAACTTTTCTCCTATATTCTTTTAAACGTTCGGTAGCCCATATGCGCAACTGTACTCCGCGCTGTGATTTAACACGGTATCCAACAGATATAATAACGTCAAGATTGTAATACTCTATAGTTCTTTTTACCTGTCTATCTCCTTCGTTTTGAACTGTTGCAAATTTTGCAAAAGTTGACTCTCTCACTAACTTGTCTTCATCAAAAATATTTTTAATATGCCTTGAAATCGTAGATTTATCTCTTTGAAACAAATCAGCCATTTGATCAAGCGCCAGCCAGACAGTCTCATCCTGCATAGTCTTATTAATTACAACGTTCTCTGCTCAGCAACATCCACTCTATTTAACTGAATGGAACTTCTGATACATTCTTTCATCAGAAGTTTATATAGCTTATCATATCCACAGCCGGTATCTGCCAGTTTTAACCCCTCGTAATATTCGTCCTTTTCCGGATACTTTATGTATATTGGTGGCAGACCTTTCAATCTGAATGTCCAATTAAGTAAGGCCCGTGAAGATCTTCCATTACCATCTCTAAATGGATGAATTACCGTAAGTCGATGATGAATCTGCGCAGCCTTTTTTATGACTTCTGCTGCCGACATAAATTCAATGTCTTCCACAAGTTTTTCCATCGACTCCGCCAATAAGATGATTTCTTGAAAAACATTATAATGATTTACCGTCTCGAATTTAGCTCCAATAACAAAATTATCGTCTTGTCTATACACACCCCCTGCTTCTGGGAAAGGAGCATATGTATAAAGCAATTTATTTAGTTTTTGAATTTTGTAAATATCAAGACTATCGTCCGTATCATAAATATAATCGTACAATTCTGAATGCCCGGCAATTTGTATTATTTCCTCACACTCCTCATTACAATATTGGCTTTCACTTCTGTTAAATCTTAAGTCTGCAATAATTTCAGCCACTACATCGTCATCCAAATTGAGTTTTTCAAGACGGTTTTCATTATAAATAAAATCATTCTTGAAAATGTACCACGCATGCTTCCTATCGCCCTTCCAAAAAAATTCATACGAATTTACAACTTGCTCCCAGAGATTCACACTTTCGGTATCCAAGCCCAAAATGATTTTTTTCTTCTCAGGTTTATACTTCCGATTTTCTTTTTTTATTGAATCCGCATCAGTTTCACCTTCAATCATATCAAGCTTATATGCAAGTGAAAAGACCGTTGATTCAAAACTCGTCCCAAAAAATTCCGCAATTCTTAGAGCACCCTCACGACCGACTTTTCCATTTGCCGCATATTTTTCCGCTTCCCTTTTCAGGTATTTTTTTGGCATTAAGAGTTCAGACGCAAAATTATCAGCGTATCTTTCAATTGAATTCTTTTTGCCGCGAATTGGGCATATACCATTGTCACGGTCTTTAATATGGTGGCAAATTTCATGCGCCGCCGTATATCTTTGCCGTGCAATCGGTCTATTAAAATTAACGCCTATCAGCGGGATGTCCTCCCCATCATCTGGGAAAATATAAATACCCTCCAAATCCTTAAACTCCATAAATTGATAAATAATACCCATATCGCGTATCATTTTAAATGGATCGATAGGAAAAGAGGGTTCTTCATCCCCGTAATAATTAAAAAGTACCTTTTGTGCCAATTCTTCAGCCGTCATCCCTTTGCGATATACCCCAGTAATGTCAATCAATTCATCGTCTCCTTGTACCTACGCTTAAAATTTATTAAATTCATTATCTCTTTTTTGTCTATATCTGAAAGCTCCGAAAAAGTTCTTGCAAATGCTCTTATTTCATTTTCTTCAGAAACATTCCCATATAGCAATTCTTCAGGACTCACACCATATAACTCAGCAAACTTTGTAAGTTCTTCAGTAGAAACTTTTCTAGTCCCCGCCTCAATTGCAACAATTGAAGTTCTTGTAATACCCACTTGTTTTGCTACGAATTCTTGAGAAAGTCTTAAATTTTTTCTCGCATCTTTTAATCTTTCATTCATCATATTCATCACCCTTTCCTCCCTAAGCATAATATATCACATCAAGTCATTTTTATCAACATAAAATGTTCGATTTTCGAACATTTACCGATACTTCACACACGCTCTCCGTGAAATAATCATATCGAAGGTATCATGTTTAATGTGCTCATTGATATTGGGTCAGCAGCGCCACGCATTCTACTTCTGTGGTCCAGGGGAACATATCCACGGGGGTGGCTTCCTGAAATTCGTAGTCCAATTCACCCAGCAGTTTGACGTCTCTTGCCAGAGTTGCCGGGTCGCAGGAGACGTAGACGATTCGCTGTACACCCAGGCTAGCGACGGCCTGTAAAAGTTCCGGCTTGCAGCCTGCCCGCGGCGGATCAAGGATGGCGATATTGGCGCACCTTATCCGCCGGATCAGTTCCGAATCAAGAACTTTCCCACTTGCTTCACTCTTGCCGCTGTCAGCGGCTTCTGCGTATTCTCCCAGCATTTCTTCGGCTTTGCCGCAGATGTATCTGGCGTTGACGATGCCGTTGATGACTGCATTTCGGTTGGCGTCCACCACTGCTTCTTTGACGCTTTCGATACCGATGATGAATCCCGCTTCATTTGCGCAGTACAGCCCGATAGTACCCACGCCACAGTACAGATCCAATATCACCGGCGCATTTTCATTGTTCCGTTCCGGCTTCGTTCTGCCAATATCAAAAGAGCCCTCTGTTCCGTCTGAAAGTTCATCGCTCAGTCCGCAATACTCCTTCACTTTATCATAGAGCCGCTTCATCTGCACCGGATTCACCTGATAAAAGCTGTGAGGCGATATCTCAAATGTCAGATCACCCACCGTCTCCCGGATCACAGGCTTGCCTGCGATGACTATATTTTCTTCTCCCATGATACTTTTGCCGGGTGACCTGTTCACGTTGAACACCACGCTTTCCAGAGAATAGCCCACATCGTAGATGGCATCATCCAGCATTTCGATCAGTTTCTGGGCATTGGGGATCCCTTTGCCGTTTATGACCAGGATCACCATCACTTCCCCCGTGTTGAAAGCCGTCTTGACTATGAGGTGGCGCAGCAGTCCCTTTTCCCATTTGGGGTCCCAGGCGGTGATATTGTCCTCTGCCATAAATCGGCGCAGCGCATCAGCCGCTGCCATTGCCGCCAGAGACTGGAGATAACAATCTGTACAATCCACCACCTCATGGCTCTTGGCACGATAAAACCCAACAGCAGGCTCTCCCAGATTCTCCACCACGCCTCCCTTGCGAGTGATGATACCTCCCGTGCTCACCGGGAACTGCGCTTTGTTTCTGTATCGAAAGGGGCCCATGCCCTCATTGTCTTCTTCTTTCATCGCAACGATCGGCCACACCTTGGGATCGTTCAGACCTGCCAGCCGCTGCAGCTTTTCCCTGACCTGCCTTTCCTTTAGAGCAACCTGAGCTTCATAGGTCAATCTGCCGTATCCGCAGCCGCCGCAGCCTCTCTCAAAAAACTCGCAGTCAAACTCCCTGCTTCTGGCATCGGAAGGCTCGATCAATTCCACAAGCCTGGAAAAAGCGTAATTCTTCTTGACTTTAGTCAACTCTGCCCGCACCTGGTCTCCCGGCACGGTATCCGGCACGAAAATCACCAGACCCTCAGCTCTGCCTATTCCCTGTCCTTCGTTGCTCATATCTTCAATTGTCAGTTCGACCAGTTGTCCCTTTTGCATAGTCTCTCCATTCCTCAGTCCATTGCCGCCTTCAACACATTATAGATATCCGGGGCTTCTTTTTTCAGCCGGATGGGCTTCAGATCTGCAGTGGTAAAGCCGTGGCTGCTTGTCCCCTTGGTGTAAAGTTCTCCCGTTTCTGCGCCTCTCACTTCGTAGCCCAGCTCTATGGACGCGCCTTTTAGCTTTTCGATCCAGCAGGCTACCAGAATCTCTTCATCGTAGACAGCCGGAGCCTTGAAGTCAGCCGTCACCGAATGTACCGGCATCCATACGCCCGCCTTTTCCATGGCGTCGTAGGAATATCCCCTGCTTCGGAAAAACTCCGTCCGCGCCGTCTCAAAAAACCGTATATAGTTGGAGTGGTGCACGATGCCCATGGCGTCCGTCTCGTAGTATTGCACTCTCAGTTTCGTTTCATATTTTGTCATTTTGTCTTCCCTCGCTCTCCTTTGGTCTCGTTCTTCCCTTTTCCCCATTCTGCGGTTTGATCCCGGACTATTGCCCGCCGCCTCTTCTCAGAGGATTCCATCCACCCATCAGTTTCCGATTTGCCGCCAAGGCTCCAAGCTTCTACAGCCCCTTGGCGATCTCTTCTATACGCCTCAGTCTATTGTAGATCCCCGATTTGGAAAGGGGCGGCTTCATCATGCT
>JAUNBU010000010.1:0-8708 GCA_030526925.1 Bacillota bacterium
AGGTTTAAAGAATTACAAGAAATTGCTTGCAGTAGCACTTGCTGTAGTTCTGGCGATTGCGTTAGTGGTTGTCCTGAATGTTACTAAACCGTATGCAGTTTATGCGGACGGAACGAAAGTTGAAGATCCATATGTTGTCAAGGCGGGAGATGAGGAGCTGTTCCTCGTAGAGGATGCCGAGACGGCAGAGAAGATAGTAGAAGAAGTGATGGCGGAGTACACTCCGGACGGTGCACAGGTCAATTCCATCACTGTAGATCAGAAAATCTCCATCGAGAGCAAGTCTTTGAAGAGAGGCGAGGAGCCGCCTACAGTTCTGACCAAGGACGAAGCCGTGGCAAAGGTTCTTGAAGAGAACAGCACGGAAGAACCGATCTTCTGCGTTACTATCAATGCAGAGCTTGGTTCGGTACAGGAAGTAGCAGCGGCTACGACTTATGAAGAAACAGCCGATCTGTATGAAGGACAAACCAAGGTGAAGACCGAGGGTACATCCGGAGACCAGATCGTTACCAATGAAGTGATCAGCGTCAATGGCGCAGTGATCGCATCCGAAACCGTAGACACGACGATTCTTACTGAAGCTACGGAATCGGTGGTTTACAAGGGAACTAAAGAAAAACCAAAGGATACCGTACGGGCGGATTACAGCGGACAGGTGCTGGGGAGCGGCAGCGGAGCTTCCATCGCCAGCTTCGCAGTTCAGTTCGTAGGCAATCCTTATAAAGCGGGCGGAACCAGTCTCACCAACGGAGCTGACTGTTCCGGGTTCACCCAGAGCGTATTTGCCAAATTCGGCATTTCACTTCCTAGGACTTCAGGCGGACAGGGATCCGTAGGCAAAGGTGTCCCTTACAGCGAAGCTAAGGCAGGAGACATCATCTACTATTACGGACATGTGGGAATCTACATTGGCGGCGGCAAGATCGTCCATGCGGCAACACCTTCCAAGGGTATAGTGGTTTCCAGCGTAAGCAGCGTAGGTAAGGTTGTCAGCGTTAGACGTATCGTAGAGTAGCAACAAAGCAATCATAAGATCAATAGACAGAGCCGGACCGGAAGCGAAGGCTCTGTTTTTCAATTGAGAGGACAGCGGGGCTCAGACCGCTGGTCATTGAAAGAATCTACGGGAGGCGAAGATGAATAAAGGATTTTGCAGGGTATATCAAGCGTGCATGAAAATCGGCATGTACATTCTGCCATGGACCACGCCGGAGCTGTTGGAAGGCGCAGAAGCGAGCAGGTCGCTGGCGGAGGATATCAAGAGCCGAGGCATCGACAGAGTGCTGGTGGTGACCGGACCCAACATGATGAAGCGGGGACTGCCGCTGCCTATGTTGGATGCCATGGAAAGGGCGGGCATAGCTTATGAAGTCTTCGATAAGCTGACGGCGGACCCTACGGACGAGCAGGTGGAAAAGGGCGTTCGCCGGTATTACCGGCTTTGGGAGCAGGAAAAGGGTGCTTCAGGGGAGAGCGGGGCAAGCTGCCCGCAGCCGGGCATCGTTCTCTTTGGCGGTGGTTCACCCATGGACTGCGGCAAAGCTATCGCTGCCCGCATTGCCAGACCGAACAAGACCGTGGCCCAGCTTCAGGGTGTGCTGAAGGTCCGTGCCGGAAAGAAGATACCATTCATGTGGGCAGTGCCTACTACTTCGGGAACCGGCTCAGAAGCCACCATGGCGGCGGTGATCACAGATCACGAAACTCATCGTAAACAGTCGATAAACGATATTTCCCTGATACCGCATGTCTGTGTGTTGGATCCGGCGCTGACGGTAGGGCTTCCACCATCCATCACAGCCGATACGGGGATGGATGCTCTGTGCCATGCGGTGGAAGCTTTCACCAACGGGACCTATAACACGGAAAAGGAAGATCATATGGCGAAAGAAGCCGTGCGTCTTATATACCACAACCTGTACCGTGCCTACGAGGACGGCAGCGATCTTGAGGCTCGCAGCAATATGCAAAAGGCAGCTTTTTATGCGGGGCGTGCTTTCACCAGGGGATGTGTAGGATACGTCCATGCGCTGGGCCATACCGTAGGCGGGATGTATGGGGTCTCTCACGGCAGGGCTATGGCAGTTTTGCTCCCTCATGTGATGCGCCGCTACGGCAAAGCTGTTGAATCGAAGTTGGCGGAGCTGGCGCAGATTTGCGGCATCGCAGAAGGTGACAAGCCTACGAAAGCGGCGCAGGCGTTTCTTTTCTGGATGGAGGATATCAACCGGAAGATGGGGATCCCGGCGGGCTTTGACTGCATCAGGGAAGAGGACATCCCGCAGATGGCAGTCTGGGCCGACAAGGAGGCCAACCCGTTGTATCCGGTGCCGGAAGTCCTCAGCCGCCGCCAGCTGGCAGAACTGCTCCGCTCCTGCAGGCTATGAATCGCAACGCCCCTGCGGATTACACCTTCGGAACATCCTCTGCCTTTTTATTAAAGAAAATTCAAACTAGCAAAAAGCTAGGGGGTACAGTGGCGGCATAATCCGCAAGAGCAGATGGCAGCGTGAGAATGCCACGAAGCGAAGGCTCGACATAGCCTCCTCGTACTGTCTGAGCGATGAAATCGCGAGTTTACGAGGGGCTTCGAGGCTTGCGAGTGGTATTCCAGGCTGCCCTGCGATGAGGACATTGCCGCCACTGTACCCCCTAGCTTTTTGCTCGGAATTGATTTTGTTTGACAAGGAGGGGGCATGGGTGTATTATGGAGTTAGATATAACTAACTAAGCGGCAGGAGGAGAACCATGTTTCTGGAACTTAACGACATCACAAAATCATACGGAGAAGGCGACAGCTACGTCCGGGTGCTCAAAGGCATCACCACCGGCGTGGACAAAGGGCAGATATGCGTTTTGCTGGGACCGTCCGGCAGCGGCAAGTCTACGCTGCTAAACATCATCGGAGGCATAGATACAGCCGACAGCGGCAGCGTTGCCATCGACGGAGAGAAAATCGAAAGCATGAGCGAGAAACACCTTTCCCTTTACAGGAGAAATCATCTGGGCTACGTGTTCCAGCAGTACAACCTGATTTCAAATCTTACGGTAAGAGAAAACATCGAAGTTGGCGCTTATCTCAGCTCCGATCCGCTGGACATCGACGAACTGCTCCATGTGCTGGGCCTCTGGGAGCATCGCGATAAGGTCCCCACCCAGATATCCGGCGGACAGCAGCAGCGGACGGCCATAGGCAGAGCCATCGTCAAGAACCCGGACATCCTGCTGTGCGACGAGCCTACAGGAGCGCTGGACTACGCCACATCCAAGGAGATACTTGCCCTCATCGAAGAGGTGAATCAGAAATACAATAACACGGTCATCATCGTGACACACAACGACGCCATACGATCCATGGCTGACAAGGTCATCAGACTGCGTGACGGACAGATCCGCAGCGAAGAATCCAACGAGACTAAATTGCCTGCGGCGCAGCTGGAATGGTAGGTGGAGCCATGAGAGACAATAAGCGCACGGGAAGCAGCAAGCCCGTGAGGAACCCTTTGACGAAACGGCTTCCCAGAGAATTGAAGCAGGACCTTGGGAAATACCTTGCCATCTTCCTCTTTCTCATCCTTTCCATAGGCTTCGTGTCCGGCTTTCTGGTGGCAGGCAGCAGCATGAAGACAGCGTACAATGAAAGCTTTGAGAAATACAACGTAGAAGACGGCAACTTCCGGCTGGCGCAGGAAGCATCCGATCAGCTGATCGAGACCCTGGAAGCAGAAGACATTCAAATTTACGAGAACTTTTACATAGAAGCCGGCGAAGCGGATAAAAACCACGAATACAGAATCTACGAGACTCGCGAAGAAATCAACAAAATAAGCCTTCACGAGGGAGCATTGCCGAAGCAGGAAGATGAGGTCGCCATAGACAGGCTATATGCAGCCAATAACGACCTGGATATAGGAGATAGGGTCACGGTGGCAGGGAAGACCTGGGAGATCTGCGGCCTGGTGGCATTTTCCGACTATACGTCCCTTTACAAAAATAATTCGGACTTCGTGTTCGACGCCCAGGAGTTTACCGTCGCTGCGGTGACGCACCAGGCTTTCGAAGGTCTCATGGATGATACCGAGGCTGCCGCTGGGACCGGCGCCGGCGACGAGGGGCTTCACTACGTCTACTCCTGGACCGACCGGGAAACGAATTTGACAGACGACGAAAAGTATGACAAAGCAGAAGATCTGAAAGCCCTGCTGGTTGAGGAAGCCATCCTTTCCGGCAACCAGGTGACAGGCTTTCTGGCAGAGCAGGACAACCAGGCCATCCACTTCGCCGGAAACGATCTGGGACGAGACAGGCAGATGATCATCTGGCTCATGTATATCGTCATCGTTATACTGGCATTCGTATTTGCCGTGACCACTGCCAACACCATCGAAAAGGAGGCAACGGTCATCGGCACCCTGCGAGCGTCCGGATACACACGGGGAGAGTTGCTGCGCCACTATATGATTTTGCCCATAGTAGTAACGCTGATCGCCTGCATCATCGGCAACATTTTGGGATATACCTTATTCAAGGATCTGGTGGCGGACCTCTACTACGGAAGCTATTCTCTGCCTCCTTACAGGACCATCTGGAACCCATCGGCGTTTTTGCTGACCACGGTTTCCCCTGCGGTGATCATGCTTATCATCAACTTCCTCATTCTCAAGGTGAAGCTGACCGTTTCGCCGCTGGCATTTTTGCGGGGCATCACCAGAAAGGAGAAAAGAGGCGGCGCAGTCAGACTGCCGGGATTCCGGTTTTTTACCAGGTTCAGACTGCGGATCATCCTGCAAAACAAGGCGGGCTACATCATCCTCTTCGTCGGAATTTTCTTCGCCAACGTACTGCTCATGTTCGGCATGATGTTCACGCCGCTGCTGGACCACTATCAGGAACGGTTGACCGCCACCATGGCATGCGAGTACCAGTACGTGCTGAAAGCGCCGATCGAGACTGATAACCAGCAGGCTGAGAAATACGCCATGCGCCCACTGGATTATCAGGGAGAGATCACCGACGAGATCACGGCCTACGGTCTGGAGGAGGATTCTCGATATTTGACGGATGCTGACACAGGATCATTAAAGGCGGGGGAGGTCATCGTCTCCGATGGCTTCATGGAAAAGCAAGGGCTCGCAGTAGGCGATGAGATACGGCTGGAAGAGCAGTACGAAGATAAGGCATATACCTTCACGGTGGCGGGCAGCATGGAGTACACATCTTCTCTGGCGGTATTCGTCAGCCGGGAGGAGTTCAACGAGCTGTTCGATTATGAGGACAGCTACTATACAGGATATTTTTCCGATGAAAAACTAGAGGATATTGACGAAGACCTGGTGGCGTCCGTCATCACCGAAGAGGATTTGGACACGCTGACGACCCAGATGGACGCATCCCTTGGTTCGGTGTTTCCTATGATCGGCGGCTTTGCCATAATTACCTACATCCTGTTGCTCTACGTGCTTTCCAAGATCGTCATCGAGAGGAACAGCAGAGCCATTTCCATGGTCAAGATCCTGGGCTACCGTCCCGGAGAAATTTCCAGGCTCTACAGCTACGCCACGGCTATGGTGGTGGTGCTTTCCCTGCTCATCAGTCTGCCTCTTGTGGAGCTGGTCATGGAAAGCATCTACAGGACCATGATGAAGCTGTTTGCCGGCTGGCTGGATTTCTACCTGGACCCTGTGATCTATGTGAAGATGGTAGTCATCTGTCTGGCGCTCTATGCACTGTTCAGCCTGATCCTGATGAGAAAGATCAAAAAAGTGCCCATGGACGAAGCGCTGAAGAACGTGGAATGACGTGGAATAGCCGGAAAGGCACGCCCAATATATATGAAAAATAAAAACGCCCGTCGGAAGAAGCCTCAGGGGCTCTTTCCGGTGGACGTTTTTTAAAGCAAGTAACCTACCAAGTAGAAGGAGGTAGTATCAAAGGAAGGATCAGTCATCAGTCTTTGATCTGATTCAAGTATACCATAGAACAAAAAAATAAATGTTGGCGTGCCAACATTTATTGAGATTTATTATTTCTCTTCCAGGGACTTTTCCAGCTGTGCCATCTTGCCCTTGGCAAGGTCTTCCGGAATGTAGACTTGACCGCACTGAGGGCACCGCAAGACCTTGTGGCGGAATTTTCTGTCCAGATAGGTAAACTGGGTCTCCATCTCTTCCAATGAACACTTGCATTTATTGCAGATCAGTTTCTTGTTTGATTCCATTCCAAACCGCCTCCAATTCTATTCTTGTCCTGTGTGAATAGGCATTGTGGACACGATAGATGCCCGCATCTTCGTCCACTATCTCATATTCTACCCAGTAGGTGGCATGACCGATGGTGCAGTAGCCCGACAGGATGCCCGTTTCTTCGTCAAGGATCGTTCTGTTGTGTCTCTGGCAGAAATCGACGGTGTGAGCGATCTGCTCCTCCAGGATCTTTTCCTTGTCTAATTTCTGTTTTATTTCATCAGACATCTCAAGGGTGACCGGGTATTTCTCAGGCATGTCTTTCATGGTTTCCTCCCAGAAAAACTCCAGTAATGCGTATTTCAGCTGCCGCCTGTTGTCCTGACGTTCCGTCACGGTAGGAAGCGCTGTTCTGGCTTCTTCCTCGCCGAAAATCAGCTCCAGGATATGGCGCGCCTCCTTGCCCTGTTTGATGAAGCTGTCCCGGCAGTTGATGCAGTAGGTGATATAAGGTGTATCGCTTTCGCTGATCCGCTTCTTTGCTACGAAGCCGGCGTATTCGGGGCTTGCGATCTCCCCGTGACCACCGTAGCCGCAGCAGTTGAAATATGTGTTGTTATCAGGTAAAGGCTCCACGGTCACGCCCATATCCTCTGCCAGCTGCCTGACCGTCCGGCGGACCGTCTCTTCGTCTCTGGCAGCGCATGGGTCGAAGACGCAGTATGTCTTCTCGCAGCAGCCGCCGCTGATGTCCCAGGTGCTGAGGATCTCCGGCAGAGAAATCACCGGGATCTCAGGCAGGTATTCCTTAAAATGCTTCATGCATGTCATGCAGCCCATGATCATGGTTGGCTGCCCCAGCTTTTGCCAGCCTTCCCTTATCTCCGTCAGTTCATCCTGGAAGCTTGACGTATCGCCTGCCCACAGGGCGGGAACGCCGCAGCACCGCAGGAACATTGCCGTATCCGGATGCTGATTCAGCAAAGAGTCATACAGCTTGACGATGATCTCCGGCTCCGAAGCCCCCAGCTGGCAGCCCGGAAAGAGGGCGTAGGTGCAAGCCGTGCTTTTAGACGGTTCGCTTGCGGACGCGCTTTCCATGCCCTTCGGCGCCCGAATCAAAGCGGCTTCCTCACCGTTGGCCTGGCTCATGTCACGCAGCCAGAAATCGTGATAAGGCCAAGGCATCTTTCCCTGGCTGTGCATCTTCTGTCGTCCCGCCAAAAACAGACCATCAAGGTCGATATCCTCCGGACAGACTTCCTTGCAGATGCCGCACTGGTTGCAAAGGGACATAAGCCTTCTGGCAGGAGTCGCCTTCAGCTCGCTCTTGCCCTCCAATGTGGTTGCCAGGATCTCGTCCTTTACCTTCACCGGCCACTTGCCGGTAAATTCCAGCAGGTCGCAGTGGTCGCGGCAGGCGCTGCACTGGCACTTGACGCACCTGGAGGCTTCCGCCATGGCTTCATCCTTGGTGTAGCTGCCTCCGTCAGCAGGCCGGATCGCCGCTGCAGAGTCTGAGTCCGGGATCTCCACCATTCCGGCGCACATGCGGGAGCGGCTGTGAGTTCTCGGATAATACAGCTTGCGTGTCTTCAGGTAGTTATCGATGACGGTGCCCATGGCAAGACCGCCCGCCAGCGCGTAGACCGGCTCGTCCCCGATCAGCTGCCCGACTGCGAAATAGCCTACGCCGTCCTTTTCCATGCAGTAGGGATCCCCCTCGATGCCGACAGATTCCAGCAGACCGAAATCATTGCCGCCCTTTCCCGTGGCGATGAGAACGGCATGGAAGCCTTGCAGTTCATTTAAATCGGTGATCTCCCTGTTGAAATGGATCCGGTAATCCTGATGCGCCAGCTGCTCTTGAAAATCCTTTTGGAAAATCTCCGGGGACATTACACCCCACAGATGCCCGCCTGCTTTATCGCTCTTTTCGAAGACTTCTACCGTGTATTTCTTTGTGGAAAGCCGCAAAAGGGCTGCCATGCCGGCAAGTCCTGCGCCTAGGATGGCGATGCGCTCTTTCTTGGCAGGGATGTTGTAGTCGGTGGGAGAGGTGTCTCTGGCGTGAGCCAGGGCAGCCTTTTCCAGAAGGCTCATCTCGATGCTGCCGCCTGCGTCCTTTCGCGGGCACGCTCCTTTGCATGGTGCGTGGCACAGCTGGTTGGCGATCCGAGGGAAGCCTGTCGCATTCCTGTAAACTTTGAAAGCCGCCTGGAAGGAGCCGCACTGTGCTTTTTCTATAAAGTTCAAGATCTCCATCTCAAAAGGACATTCGCCTACGCAGTAGGGAATCTCTTTTTCAAGGCAGTTTTCAAAATTTGCAAGATATTCTTTCATATGTATCATCTCCGAAATAGTTTTTATCGTGTCGGCGGAGCAGGGCCTGTAAATAATATGCGTGGTCTGCAATGCCGATAATACAACGATCCGACGGTCAGTATGCCGCTGAAATAGCGTGAACACTGCCGTCGGATTTATTGTACCGTTTTTTTGGGATTCGTCAACAGGGAATCATTG